>JBGUQD010000187.1:0-13490 GCA_045130755.1 Candidatus Limivicinus sp.
GCCGCGGACCTGCGCTACACCAACCCTCTGGCCCGCTGCAACAGGGAAAAATTCGGCAAAAAGGATGTGCCTGTCGCGGGACGCATCGCAAACTTCGACGACTATGACACTGTGCTGATCGGTTTTCCCATCTGGTACGGCGGCGCGCCCAACGTGGTCAGCACCTTCTGCGGAGGCTACAACTGGTTCGGCAAGAAGATCGCGGCCTTTGCCACCTCCGGCGGCAGCGGCATCGGCAAGACGGCGGAGCGGCTCAGACCTTATCTCAACGGAGGCGACCTTCTGGGCGCAAAGCTGGTGCACAGCGGCGCAGAGCTTGCAGACTGGGCAAAGGAGATTTTCTGAAAGTCATGAAAACACGTATTGAGATCGTACAGGGCGATATCACAAAGCAGGCGGTGGATGCCATCGCCAACGCTGCCAACACCACGCTGCTGGGCGGGGGAGGGGTGGACGGCGCGATCCACCGCGCGGCAGGCCCCGAGCTCCTGAAAGAGTGCCGCACCCTGGGCGGCTGCAGCACGGGCGAGGCGAAGCTCACGAAGGGCTACCGCCTGCCGGCAAAGTACGTCCTGCATACGCCGGGCCCCGTCTGGCACGGGGGCAAAAGCTGCGAGGATGAGCTGCTGGCCTCCTGTTATTTGAGCTGCCTGCAGCTTGCAAGCGAGCACGGCTGCAAGACCGTGGCCTTTCCCTCCATCAGTACCGGCGTATACCGCTTCCCGCTGGACAGAGCGGCGAAGATCGCGGTGGGAACCATCGCGGTATATCTGGAAACACACCCGGAGATCGAGCTTGCGCGCATGGTGTGCTTCGATGCGCGAACGAAGGAAGCCTATGACGCCGCCCTCGCCGCATTGGAGGCGGAGGAATGAGGCGCGGCGGCATCCGCATCCAGTATAATTCCCCCGTGGTGCTGAGCTTTGCCATCCTGAGCTTCGGCGTTCTGCTGCTCGACCGTTTCACCGGCGGGCGCAGCACCCATGCCTTCTTCAGCGTCTATCGCTCGGCGTTCAATGATCTCGGCACCTATCCGCGCTTTGTGCTGCACGTACTGGGGCACACGGGCTATTCCCACTATATCGGGAACATGATGATGATCCTGGTGGTCGGCCCGCCGCTTGAGGAACGCTACGGCAGCCGGCCGCTCTTCTGGGCGATCTTCATCACGGCGCTGGTTTCCGGACTGGTGCACTGGCTCTTCTTCCCCGGCTCTGCGCTTCTCGGCGCTTCGGGCATTGTGTTCATGATGATCGTCATGTCGTCCCTTTCTGGCATGCGCGACGGCTGCATCCCGCTGACCCTGATCCTCGTGCTGGCACTCTATGTGGGCGGCGAGCTTATAGACGGCGTGACGCTTGCCGATAATGTGTCCCAGCTTACGCACATCATCGGCGGACTCTGCGGCGCCTTTCTCGGCATGAGCATGCGGAGGTGAGAGGATGGAAACGCTTCTCATCAGCGCCTGTCTCATGGGGTATAACTGCAAGTATAACGGCGGGAACAACGCCCTGCCGGAGAACGTGCTTGCCGCTCTGCGGCAGCGTTATCGCCTGATCCCGGTGTGCCCGGAGGCGGCGGGCGGCCTGCCTACGCCGCGCACGCCCAGCGAGCGGAGAGGGGACAGGGTCATCAACCGGGACGGGCGGGACGTTACGGCCGCGTTTCGGCGCGGCGCGGAACTTGCGGGCGAGCTTGCCGAGCGCTTTGACGCCCATACCGCCCTGCTCAAAGCCAACAGCCCCTCCTGCGGCAGCGGGACGGTTTATGATGGCAGCTTCTCCGGAAGACTGGTGTCGGGCGATGGGGTTACGGCTGAATATCTGAAGAGTAAAAACTTGATTATTTTTAATAATCCCTCAACTTTATTAACGTAATTGCTCCGTATTATTCATAATTATGACGCAATTGAATACTTGACAATTCGTATCAACGGACATACAATAAAGGTGAATATTATACATTATGCCGTCGATGAACAGTCAATATTTCAATGTTATTTCAATGTGTGGGTAGAGAGAGGGATATCAATGGAATTAACCAAAAGCGAGCTTGAAATCATGAACGTGATCTGGGAGGCCGGGAGACCTCTGACCCGCGGTGAGATCCTGGAGCTGTCGGTGGACAAAAACTGGAAGGACAATTCCATCCACATCCTGCTCAACCGTCTGCTTGCCAAGGGGGCGCTGACCGAGGGCGGCTTTGCCCGCAGCGGCAAGTCCTACGGCAGACTGTATGAGGCCACACTTACGGGCGTTGAGTATTATGCCGGGAACGTATTTTACGGCGGGGAGGAGCGGCTTGAGATGCTCTTTGACGCCATGCTCCAGAGTCCGGCGATGAGCGAAGAACTGATCGACAAGTTCGCGGAAAAGCTGGCTGCCAGAAAGGCGGAGCTTTGATATTTACAAAGAATAAGACCGGCGGGCCATCGGCCCGCCGGTCTTGTATTGAAATGAAGACGCTTCGCAGATGAAGACACTCGCTTTGCTCGTTCATGAAGACGGCGGCAATGCCGCCTGATAAAGTGAAGCCGCCCGCAATACAGGAGTTCCTGTCATCATTTCTTCATCAGCGCAGCGTCTTCATTCCTTCATTAGCCCAGCAGGGGCGGCTTCATTAAAAAAACACGCTCTCGCGTGCTTTTTTCATGGAGGCGCCACTCGGACTTGACGCCGCTGCGCGGCACTGGGGCATGCTTGCGCATGCCCGTCGCCGGAATTCGCCTTCGGCGAGCCGGCTCAAGCTTGGGAGTAACACCGCATAAAATGAAAGAACACCCCGGCGGGATGTTCTTTCATTTTGGAGGCGCCACCCGGACTTGAACCGGGGGTCAGGGATTTGCAGTCCCGTGCCTTACCACTTGGCTATGGCGCCGGATATGAGATTTGCGGACGCGGAGGCGTCCGCAAATCGTTTTGTTGGAGCGGCTTACGAGGCTCGAACTCGCTACCTCCACCTTGGCAAGGTGGCGCTCTACCGGATGTGCTAAAGCCGCAGATGGTGCCTCAGGCCAGAGTCGAACTGGCGACACGCGGATTTTCAGTCCGCTGCTCTACCTACTGAGCTACCGAGGCAAATCCTGTGAGGGGAAAGCATGGTGGGAACAACTGGACTCGAACCAGTGACCCCCTGCTTGTAAGGCAGGTGCTCTAACCAGCTGAGCTATGCTCCCGTGTCACAGCTCAGTTATAATACTAAATTAATCCGTGTTTGTCAAGATTTTTTTTTCTGCTTCTCCCGGATGAATTTAAGCTCATAAAGATCTTGTGCCATATCGACAGAAATGGTATAATTAAACAAATATGCATGAGTCGATTGCAAAAGTCCCGGACATGAACCCCGGAGGGAATAAGAAACGTTTTTGAGGCAGCTTTGCCGCCCCAAAAACACCCTGAGCCGAGCTTCGCGAGGACTCGCGCCGACCAAATGCGGCGTGTCACGCACCACCGCATGCGATAAGCGCGAGTCCTCGATTGCGAAACATGAGTTTCGCAATCGACTTTATAAAAAAGGAGAATGTGAGATGAAACATGCGCGCAAAGCAGTCGCGCTGCTGGCCGTCATGCTGGCGTTCTGCTGCCTCAGTGCTCCGGCCTGGGCCAGGGTCTTTTTCCCAAAATCCATCAAGGAGATCGGTGACGAGGCTTTCATGGGCGTACCGCTGCAGACAAACTTTTTGGTCAAGTCCGGAACGGAAAAAATCGGCTCCCGGGCCTTTGCAAATACCGGTGTGGAGCTGGTCTGGCTGCCGGCGACGCTGAAGTACGTTGCGCCCGATGCCTTTGACAAAGGGACCGGTTTTGTCTGCTCTCCCAACACCTATGCCGAGAGCTGGTGTCTGGAAAACGGGATGGATTATGACTACATCAAACCCTATCTCACAGCCACGTATACCAAAGTGAACTACGGTGAGGTTACGTCGCTGGTGGCTGACCCCGTGTTTGGCGATGAGCCCACGTCGTATGTCTGGGAAAAGCGCGGACGCGAGCGCTACTGGTCTGTCATCGAAGGAGAGACAGACCGGGTGCTTCGCTATACCAACGACCAGGAAGAGGGCTATGTCTACTTTCGCGTCTCCGCCGTTTGGGGAGATGTGTACTCCGTTCCCAGCGACTGTGTGTCGATTCGCTGCTATGGGAATGAACTCAATTTTAATCAGGAAAAATGTACGGCTCTGAGCGGCGATTCCGTGTATCTTGAATGGAACTACATGGGGACGGACGCGGAGTATGCTCTGTATGAGTGGTCTGTTGACCCCCAGAAACCGGAGGGCGGTGATTGGGTCCCGATCGACAGTTTCAAAGGCAAATGGAATTACACAGTTTACGGCCTTGACAAGAACACCGAATACAGCTTCATGCTCGGCATCCTCGACGGGAGCGGGGAAGTGAAAACTCTCTCCGAGCCCATCACCATCACCACCGGGGATACGGAAACCAGATTTGAGATGCATGAATACTCGCTCGAAGGACAGCGCGTAATCATGACATGGGAGCCCATTCAAAATGCGGTATATGACATTTACTACGGTCAAACCAGAGACACAATGCGGGTCTGGGCAAGCAACGTGAAAAGGACGGGATACGAAATCTATGGCTTCCCCCTGAATGAAACCAGGTATCTGCAGGTCAGGGCGAGGATTCCGAACACGAACTATGTTTTCTGGGGATCGGTCCTGGAGATCACACCCACCGAGGCGGGCCCTTCTGTGGAATTCGAATCCTGGGAAGTGAACGGCGATGTTGTGAAACTGCAATGGACTCCGCTTTCCGGCTGTGTCTATGACGTGTACTTAAGCTTAAACGGCGTCGAGGAGACCTGCATCGCCGAGGGCATTGGCAAAAACTATCTGGATGTCAGCGGCCTCAGGCCCGGCGATAAGGGGACGTTCCGCGTGAAGGCGCGCTGCGGCACATGGAACAGCACGAGCGCCGCGAAGGAGATCGAGATGCCGGCCGTCGATGACGTTGCGTACCGCGCTTTGCTGATCGGCGAGGTGAACTTTAAGGGCGGTATGTATGCCGCCCGCAACTATGGGGATGTGGAGCTTGTCACCGAAATGCTGGAGAATGTAAAAACGCCCGGCGGCACCCACTACTCCGTCATCCGCGAGCAGGACCTGAGCCGCAGCGGTATCCTTTCCGCAATTCAGGAGGCTTTCGGCGGCGCGGATGAGAATGACGTGTCCCTTCTCTTCATCGCTACCCACGGTGATGTCGGCCATGTGGGGCGCTATGCCGGTTCCCTCTCCACGGTGGAGGTGCCGAACAAGGTCCACGGTACACTCCTGATCGCAGATCTGGCAGCGGAGCTTGAAAAGATCAAGGGCACCAAGATCGTCTGGCTGGGCTCCTGCGGCTCGGGCGCGGGCATCTATGATGAAGATGAGGAAGAGAACATCGCCGATCCATACTATGGCGAATATAATGAGGACGAGTGGGACGGCTGGCCCGAATATGAGATCAATGATGACGGCGGGCTTTTGCTCAGCGACAGCGAGACTTTTGACGTCGGCGAGCTTCGTATGCCCGACTTTCAGGTACTGGCTGCTGCCCGTTACCGCTATGTAAGCTGGGGCAGGGCGGGAGATACCAGAAACGCATTTGCGGAGTTCATCACCGACGGTGTCTGCGGTCCGGACGGAAGCATGCCCGCGGACATGAACCAGGACGGTGAGCTCACCCAGCACGAGCTGTTCCTGTACATCAAGCTCCGCGAGGAGGACCCCGAGCAGGGCGCCGATCAGGATGTCCAGACTTATCCCTTCGACAGCGACTACGTGCTGTTCAAACAATAAGATAACCCCATATAAAAAACGGATGCGGCTTCAAACCGCATCCGTTTTTGCCTGTGAGGCCTTCAATTGTATCAGATCCGCCGGACTGAAGCTGTACTCCCTGTCGCAGAACTGGCAGGACACGGAGATGTCCTTTCCCTCGTCGATGATCTCCTGAAGCTCGTCCGGGTCAATGACGGTCAGCGCCTGTTCCACGCGTTCCCTGCTGCAGTAGCAGCGGTACTCCACCGGGTACTCGCCCACAGTGTGCCAGTCAAAGCCCTTGAGCACCTGCTCAAAGAGAGCTTCGATCCCGTCCTCATGCAGGATGGTGGTGAGCTGGTCCATCATGAAGATGTTCTCCTCCAGCTTGCCGATGAGTTCCTCATCCGCACCGGGCATGAGCTGAACCACAAAGCCGCCGGCAGCGAGGATCGTGCGGTCAATGTTCACGAGCACTCCCAGCGCGCAGGCGGAGGGCACCTGCTCGCTCTCGGTGAGATAAGCGGTGAGGTCCTCGGCGATCTCCCCGCTGACAAGCTCCACCGAGCCGATATAGGGCTCGCGCATGCCGAGGTCGCGGCTCACGGTGAGCATGCCGTCGCGGCCGACCGCACCGCCTACATCGAGCTTCCCATCCAGCCGAAGAGGCAGATCACAGCGCGGGTTTTCCACATAGCCGCGCACGTTGCCCTCGTGGTCTGACACCGCCACAATGCTGCCCATGGGTCCGCCACCGTTTATGCGGATGGTGAGACTGGCCTTTTCCTCCTTCATCGCCTGCCCAAGAAGCGAGGCGCCGCACAGCGTCCGCCCGAGGGCGGCACAGGCGGTGGGGGAGAGTTTGTGAATCTGACGCGCGCGTTCTATGGTATCCCTTGCTGTGATAACGGCCATTTTGACAAAGCCGTCGGCTGCGGTTGCTCTGATGATTTTATCCATGTTATCGTTGGTTCCTTCTTGCCGTGATATAGAGTCTGCCGGCCTCGCCCTGGGGGCCGTCGCTGCGCAGGCGAACAGTGTCAAAACCGGCGCCTTCCAGCATTGTGCGCAGCGTCTCGGGCGCGTGCGCGTATTCGATGTGTTCCTCCCCGCTGCGCTCCCAGAGGCGGCCGCGGCGGGTGAAGAGATCCATGCCGTAGACAAGGGCGCTTAAGTCCTCATCGAAATCGGCGCGCCACAGGCAGAGCACATCCTCCTTTTCATCCACGAAGACCTGCCCGTCCAGCGCGCGCAGAAAATCCGGCGTGCGGATATCGAAGATCATAAGCCCGCCCGGCCGGATGAAGAGGTGCAGACGGCGGAAGACCTCGGGCAGCGTATCGGCAGGGATATAGTTAAACCCGTCGAGACAGCAGACCGCCGCGTCCACCGTGCCGTAGAGATCCAGCTCCTCCGCCGCCTGACAGAGAAAGAGCGGCGGCACACGGCAGGGAATCTGCTTCGCCCGGGCCTGCATCAGCATGTCCACCGAGCGGTCGGCAGCGATCATCTCATAGCCGCGCCCGGCAAGCTCCCAGGTCATGGAGCCGGTACCGCAGCACAGATCCAGCAGCAGACGGAACGTGCCGCCGTCGCTGCGGAAGACCGACTCATAATAGTCCGCGATGGCGCCGTAGGGCACATCCCCGGTCAGACTGTCGTACCAGGGGGCAAGGGCGTCGTAACAGCTCAAGATTCCTTCTCCTGCAGCCGCTCGAACACCACGGCATAGCCGCCCCTGCCGTACTGGAGAGAACGGTTGACGCGGCTGATGGTGGCGCTGGAGGCGCCGGTCTGGGCCAGAATATCGTTATAGATCATCCCTTCGTTGAGGCAGGCGGCCACCTGGTAGCGCTGCTCCATGGCCATGAGCTCCGACACGGTGCACAGATCGTCGAAAAAGCGCATGCACTCATCCATGGTCTTCAGGGAGAGGATCGCTTCATACATCTTTTCGTTGCGGGGCTTACGGGATAGTTTGTTCATAGCTTCCTCCAAAATCAATTTCATCAAAGTTCATGTAAGCATTTGGTAATCATACTTTACATCTTTACATTGAAAAAGTAAAGAGAAACTTTGTGAAGAATATTGAAATTTGAGAAGTTGGCGCACAATCCCACTTGCGGTTTTCTCCGCGGCATATTATAATCAAGAATGGCTGAGAAGGCATCCCGGGAAAGGAGGAACCGTAATGTCCGGTGCAATTTCTATCAGTATGACTGTGGTGTGGCTGACAGCCATGATTGCGCTGCTGATCGTGGAGGCGATGGTGCCGGGGCTGGTGTCCATCTGGTTTGCGCTGGGGGCACTGGCGGCAATGATTTCGTCTATGCTGTCGGCGCCGCTCTGGCTGCAGGTCGGCTGGTTTTTCCTGGTCTCGATCGTAAGCCTCGCGCTCACGCGCCCCATTGCGAGAAAGTATGTAAACGGCCGCGCTGTGCACACCAATGCGGACATGGCCATCGGGCAGGACTGCGTGGTCACGGAGGAAATCGACAATGTTCGCGGCACTGGAGCCGTGAGTGTCGGCGGCAAGATCTGGACGGCCCGCTTGGCTGCCCCCAACGGTCGTGCCGGGAAGGGCGCCGTCCTGCGTGTGGTGCGCATCGAGGGCGTCAAACTGATTGTGGAAGAAAAACATGAGAATATGGAGGTACACGCATGAATACCACTATGATTTTCGTCGGTGTTATTATCCTTTTGGTCGTTTTCATCGCTGTGCGCTGCATCCGCATCGTGCAGCAGGCGCGCGCCTATGTCATCGAATTTCTGGGCGCGTACAAAACGACCTGGAATGTCGGCATCCACTTCAAGCTCCCCTTTGTGGAACGCATCGCCAAGGTCGTCTCCCTCAAGGAACAGGTGGCAGACTTCCCGCCCCAGCCCGTGATCACGAAGGACAACGTCACCATGCAGATCGACACGGTCGTCTACTTCCAGATCACCGACCCGCGCCTTTACACCTACGGCATCGAGCAGCCCATGCTCGCCATCGAAAACCTCTCCGCCACCACGCTGCGAAACATCATCGGCGACCTGGAGCTTGACCAGTGCCTCACGAGCCGCGACATCATCAACTCCAAGATGCGCTCGATCCTCGACGAGGCCACCGATCCCTGGGGCATCAAGGTCAACCGCGTGGAGCTCAAGAACATCCTGCCTCCCAAGGAGATCCAGAATGCCATGGAGAAGCAGATGAAGGCCGAGCGCGAGCGCCGTGAGTCCATCCTCCGCGCCGAGGGTGAAAAGCGCGCCGCGATCCTTGAGGCCGAGGGCGAGAAGGAATCCGCCATTCTCCGCGCCGACGCCAAGAAGCAGCAGCAGATCCTCGAGGCCGAAGGCCAGGCCGAGGCCATCCTAAAGGTGCAGACAGCGACCGCCGAAGGCATCCGTCTCATCAACGAGGCATCCCCCTCCGAGGCCGTCATCAAGCTCAAGGCCATGGAGGCCTTTGCCAGCGCTGCCAACGGACAGGCCACCAAGATCATCATTCCCAGCGAGATCCAGAGCGTTGCGGGCCTTGCGGCGGGTCTGATGGAATCCGTCAAGGAAAAATAAAAAGAATACAAGACCGGCGGCAGCACCGCCGGTCTTCTGATGAAAGGAAGAGCTGACATGGCGACCAACGAAAAAGCCCTTGATTTCCTGACCAGGCACGGGATGAACCCCGAGAGCATCGACCCTGATGTATGCATTTTCCGGATGCTTGCCGAGATGAAAAGCGGCCTTGCGGGCGAAGCGTGCTCCATGGACATGATCCCCACCTACCTCTCCAACGACGGAGAACTCCAGCACGATGTCCAGGCTGCCGTGATCGACGCGGGCGGCACCAACTTCCGCAGCGCCCTGGTCCACTTCCAGTCCGGCGGCTATACGGTCACGGATATGATCAAGCGCCATATGCCCGGCACCGAGGCGCCCTGCACCTGGGAGGAGTTTATCCGCTTCACGGCCGATGCCATTGAGCCGCTCATGGACCGGGCCGACGTTATCGGCTTTTGCTTCTCCTACGCCGCGACCATTACCCCCGAGCGGGACGGCCGCGTCATCACCATTGATAAGGAAGTCGTCGTCAACGGCTGCGAGGGCCAGCTCATCGGCGCATCCCTGATTGCGGAGCTGGAGCGCCGCGGCATCACCGGCAGGAAGATCGTCATCCTCAATGACACCGTCGCGGTGCTGCTGGGTATGGCGGCAGGGCTTGACAAGTCCAAATACGCGGGCTTCATCGGCCAGGTCAGCGGCACCGGCACCAATACCTGTGTGTCTCTGCCCGTGTCCGCCATCGGCAAGCTGGGCCTGGAAGGGGACAAGGGTATGATCGTCAACCTTGAGTCCGGCAAATATGACGGCATCCAGGGCGGCGACTTTGATAAAATGCTCGATGAGCAGAGCCACAACCCGGGCCAGAAGCACTTTGAAAAGCTGACTGCGGGCGTCTATCTCGGTGAAATCTGTCACCTTATGCTGAATGCCGCTGCCGACGAGGGACTTTTGAGCGGCGAGTGCGCCGAGAAGGTGCGCGCCCTGCCGGTGTTCGACTCGGCCGTCATCGACGCCTGGGCCTGCGGAGAAGGTTTTGATATGCTCGGCGGAACCGAGGACGACCACAGCTTTGCCCAGACCCTGAGCATTGCCCTGTTCCATCGCTCGGCAAGGTGCATGTGTGTCAATCTCCTGGCGCTGGCGGAACTCGTCGGCGGCGGAAGAGAAAAGCCCGTCTGCATGCTGGCGGAGGGCTCGCTTGTGCAGAAGGGCCGCTGCTACAGGCCCGAGCTCGAGCGCCTGCTGAATCTCTACGGAAACGAAAAGCGCGGCATCGTCTGTGAGCTGCATGTCGGCTCGGAGACCACGCTGCCCGGCTCTGCCGCGGCTGCGTTATTGAACACCTGATTTGTTCTTGAACTCCTGCTTTGGGTATGCTATAATACCTCCACTTTGCAAAATCACGGAGTATTTGTATGTTGGATTGGCTGACCGGTACGGATATCGGCAAAATGTGCGCGACCTTTTTTATTTCCATGCTCCCTGTCGGCGAGCTTCGCGCGGGTTTGCCTTACGGGATTGCCCAGGGCCTTGAATATCCGCTGGCGCTCATGGCGGCACTGTTGGGGAACATGATTCCGGTGCCGTTCATCATCGTGTACATCAAGCGTATCTTCGAGTGGATGCGCAAGCACATGCCCCGCATGAATGCGCTGGTCACAAAGATTGAGAACCGTGCTCACCTGAAGGGTGAGACTGTGGAGAAATATGGACATTGGGGCCTGCTGCTCTTTGTGGCGATCCCGCTGCCCGGCACGGGGGCATGGACAGGGGCGCTCATCGCGGCGCTTTTGAACATCCGCACCTCCAAGGCCGTCCCGGTTATCCTCATCGGCGTGTGCATTGCCGCCGCGATCATGACGCTCATCACTTACGGCGTGATCCATATCGTGGTCTGAGCGAAACAAAAAGAGGCTGTCTCAACACCGTCATACGGTTGAGACAGCCCCTTTTTCATGTCTGCGCATCTTTGCGCCGCAGATGCTCAGCAGCAGCAGATCAGCGGCAGACGCCCGCCGGTGCAGAGAGAGGCGGCGCACAGCCCCACCCACAAAGGATTGAGGTTGATGGAGCGGGAGTAACTGCCCGCATAGTTGTCATAGAAGTCTCCGCCGCTTTGCAGCTGCTCCAGCAGGCGGCGGTACTCGGCATTGTTTGGATCAAGACTCACGGCCCGCTTGGCGTGCTCCAGCGCCGCGACCTTGTTGCCCATGTACATGTTCGCGCCCGCCGAGAGGTAATACCACTTGCCGTCACGCTCCTCCTGCGGTACGCCGGAGAGGGCGTTGAGTGCCTCGCGGTACATGCCGTTGCGGATGAAGTTGACGGCGGCGGTGTACTCGCTGCGCTCGGTCTGCCGGGCCTGGGAGGCGTTCCAGGCATTCCAGGAGTTCCAGTCACCGTAGCCGTACTGCTGGTAAGCGCCCGCTGCGCCGTAGCCCGCGCCGTACCCGGAGCCGTATGCGGAAGGCCCCTGCACATTCCCGTTCTTGATCTGGTCGTAGGCGGTGTTGATGTCGTTCATCTTCTCGGCGGCCTTCGGATCGTCGGGATTGAGGTCAGGGTGGTATTTCTTTGTCAGATCGCGGTAGGCCTTCTTGATCTCCTCGTCGGAGGCGTCCGGGGACACGCCCAGCACTTTATACGGATCCTGAACCATCTTGAGGTTCCTCTCTACAGTATTTCTGGTTGAATGCCGACCACAGGCCGACACATAAGATGTTTTTCAAAAGACTCACATCCTGTACCAGGGGGAGCCTGTCAAACCAGTAGACGCACTCGCCGAGCTGCATGCGCAGGATATCGCGAAAACGCGTCTCATTATCCTTGTCGCCGTGCAGCGCACGGAAGGGGTTATACTGCCCGCGCGTGACGTCCTCGTCCAGATCCATCGCCGCGTCCAGCAGGTAGACAAAGCGGCCCAGCGCGTCAGCCATGGGCCTGAGCGTATCGGCCCAGCGGTCTTCGCGGTAAACGAACACCTCGCGCATCATGGCACCGAAGCAGGCCGCCGCCGCATCCGGATCCTCCCGCCCCTCGCTTTCCAGAACGGAGAGCGCATGGAGCGCCTTTTCGATCGCGCCGCACTGGCGGGGGTAAGTTTCCTTTACCTTATCATAGTCGGCTTTCAGCACTCTTGCTTCGGCCCAGGCGGTGAGGCGCCTGTCATCGTTCCAGTCGTCAAGGCACTTGAGATAGGCCATGGCGATGTTCATATGCGCCGCGTAGTCTGTGAGCCCGCTCAGGGCGTAGGGATGGGGCTCGACCGGATGACGGACGCAGGTCTGGCTGTCGTGCTCTTCCTCCGGCTCATAGAGGGAAGAGAGCAGCAGCACAAGGAAGGTCATGTCGAAATTCAGCGTCAGGCGTGCATGCTCGCCGAAGCAGCGTTTCAGGCTCCTGCACAGCCCGCAGTATACCGATTTGTAGCGGGCGAGCTCATCTTCCTCCAAAACCTTCGTCGCCGCAACCAAATAACCGAACATCAGCTTTTTCCCGTAAACGAGTTGCCGCACTTACGGCAGACGATCTTGATCTTGCCGTGGCCGCGCGGCACGCGCAGAGTGGTCTTGCAGGAGGGGCAGGTGAAGAACTTGTAGTCCTTGCGCTGTACCCATTTCTCCCGGCGAATCTTGAGTCCCGCCTGGATACTGTAGCGCACGCGCAGATACTTGCCGTTTTCCTCACGCCGTTTTGTCAGATTTTTCGAGAACATGCGGAAGTAGATATAGCCCAGCAGGATAAGCACCGCAAGCCACATCCAGCGCCCGGCCTGGCCGCGAACAAGCGTTGCCGCGATGAGTAGTATGGCGTCTGCGGCGTACAGAAACAGATTCAGTTGATCGTTGCCGTTTCTCCCGGCCATAAAACGCGTCATTTTTTCTCTCATGAGGCTTTGCCGTCGCTTTCTTCCAAAATCACAGTTTATAATATCACATCACACGGGCAATGTATCAAAAAACTGTGAATTTCTGAAACGATCTTAATACTAAGTTTCGATAGAAAGTAAACAAAGATTTGCGAGACAGAACGGCCCAGGCCGCCCTCTCTTGCCGCTGCGCGGCAATTCACCTTGTTGTGTCAGGCGAGGCAAAGCCCGCAGAGCATAATGTCGTCCTCGCAAGCTATGTATCGACTCGCTTCCGTCAAGCGTGACGAAAGCTCGCTCACGTCGCTGCTCGTC
>JBGUQD010000188.1:0-4599 GCA_045130755.1 Candidatus Limivicinus sp.
CCGCGACGCGGATACGGAAGCTGCTGTATGTGCCGCGGATGCGCAGCTGCATGTCCAGCATGCGGCCCGCAACGCCGGGAAGGCGCAGCCAATCGGTGACGGTCACGTTTTCATAGCGCACGACATTTCTGCGGCACGCCTCCAGCTCCCGTACCGGTTTCTGGTACAGTCTGCCGTCACGGATAGAAAGCTCGCGCGGCACCGTCATCTGCCCGAAGAAGGGCAGGTGCGGGCGGCCCTCACGGGAGCCTGCCCAGCTCTGCATCCAGCCGATCATGATGCGGCGTCCGTCGGAGGTCTCCACCGTCTGCGGCGCATAGAAGTCCAAGCCGTAGTCGATGGCCTGCACATGCTCGTCCAGCAGGCAGCGCTTTTCCGGGTCAAACTGCCCGATGTGGCAGACCGTCCCGTCGCCGGGGTGATACTCCAGCCCCTCGTTTTGCATCTCGTGGGCGCTGTGGAGCAAGACCGCCTTGCCGTTAAGCGTGAAGAAATCCGGGCATTCCCACATGGTTCCGTAGTGTCCCCGTCCGGCGGCGAGAACGCCCGCGTACCGCCAGTGCTGCCCATCATCGCTGTCATATTGAAGGATGGCGCCGCTGCCGTCAGGGCAGAGGTTTGCCGCGACGGTGTGAAAACCGTCCACGTCGCGCCAGATTTTGGGGTCGCGGAAATCCACATGGCTGCCGCCATCGGGCAGCATGGAGCTGTCGATCACGGGGTTGAGGGGGGACTTCAGATAATCCACACCGTCGCCGACGGCGATGCACTGGGTCTGAAATTCTTCCCCGTCGTCCGTCTTTCGCACGCCCGTGTAAAGCAAAAGATGCTCACCGCTCGGAAGCTCGACCGCGCTTCCGGAAAAGCACCCGTCCTTGTCATAGGGCGCGTCGGGCGCAAGAGCCGCGGGAAGATACTCCCAGTGAATGAAATCCCGGGTCTTCACATGACCCCAGTGCATGGGACCCCAGGTGATATCAAAGGGGTAGTATTGGAAAAACAGGTGATACTCGTCCTTATACAGGGAGAAACCGTTTGGGTCATTGATCCAGCCGATCCCGCCCGTAACGTGGAAGGCAGGGAGCGTATCACGGACACGCTCTCTGTTGAACCGTTCATATTCACGCGCCTTGCGCAGCATTTCACTTTCCATGATACCTCTCCATTATCTGTTCTTTGTTTTGCGCCAAACCAACTGTGCGCTCGGCGTATCGCCAAGCATGGGCGGCAGGGTGACGCCCGCGTACATGAGTGCCGCGCCGGTAACAGGCCCGGTACAGCCTGCGGGCATGACCGCGCCGCAGCCGTAAAAGGCAGCGTCCTCCAGCCTGTATTCCTCGTCCGGATCCAGTCCCCGCAGGCAGATATGCAGCGGTCTGGGATTGGCTTCCGGATTTGTCAGGACGATATTCAAAAGCGTCTGACCCTGATCGGACGACACAAACTGCCACGCCGTAAAAGGCGGCTTTCCGCCCTCTGTCAGCCTGTAAAGCGCCCCGCTGTCGATCAACTGGCTTAAGGCGCGAAAACGCCGAAGCTGTTCCCGGATCTCGCACTTCTCGTCCGCCGTCAATTTGGCGGGATCCAGTTCATAGCCGAAAGTACCGCTCATCGCCACTGTGGCCCTTGTGCCGAGGGGGGTCGTACGCCCCGTCTGATGGTTGGGTGCCGTAGAGACATGCGCCCCCATGGACGACACCGGATATCCGAAGGAAGTCCCGTACTGAATGGAAAGCCGCGAAATAGGATCGGTGTTGTCGCTGCACCAGATCTGCGGGCAGTAGGCAAGCATCCCGGCGTCAAAGCGTCCGCCGCCTCCGGCGCAGCCTTCAAACAGCACCTTCGGAAATTCTTCGGTCAGCCGCCCCAGCAGCTCGTATAAGCCCAACACATAGCGATGCGCAAGCTCACCCTGCCTGTCGGCAGGAAGAGAAGCGCTGTAGAGATCGGTGAGGTGCCGGTTCATATCCCATTTGATGTAGGACAAGGGCAGTTCCCGCAGCAGCCCGGAAAGCGTCTCATAGAGCCAGTCCACAACTTCCCGCCGCGAAAGGTCCAGCACGAGCTGATTGCGTCCCACGGCGGGCTTCCTTCCCGGCACCGTCAGCGCCCAGTCGGGATGTGCGCGGTAGAGGTCGGAATCTTCGCTGACCATTTCCGGCTCGACCCAGAGGCCAACCTTCAGATCAAGGTCGTTGATCTGTTTCAAGAGCGGCTTGAGGCCGTGCGGCAGCTTGCGCGGATTCGCTGTCCAATCGCCGAGGCTGCTGTGATCGTCATCCCGATGGCCGAACCAGCCGTCGTCGATCACCAGCATGTCTACGCCCAGGTCTTTTGCCTCACGCGCCAGATTGAGCAGTTTGGTTTCGTCAAAGTCGAAATACATGGCCTCCCAGCTGTTGAGCAGGATCGGCCGTTCGGCAAGCTCTCTGTCATGGCGGCAGATGTTTTCGCGGATAAAACGATGGCAGGTATGCGATAGTCTGTGAAAGCCCTCTGTGCTGTATGTAAGCAGCAGTTCGGGGGTCTCAAAGCATTGTCCCGGCGCCAGGCACCAGGAGAAGCCGTCAGGGTTGATGCCCGATACGATGCGTACGGATCCACTCTGATCCAGTTCGATATCCGTGCGGTGATTGCCGGAATAGACAGGCATGACGCCATAACAGGTCCCTGCCGTCTCAGTGGCATCCGGCTCGCAGACAATCACAAAGGGGTTATGCTGATGACTGGAGGCGCCCCGACCGGAGGCGATGGTTTGGATACCGTTGAGCAGCGCTCGCCGCTCAAGCTGGCGCTCCAGCGTGTGGCGCCCGTGAAAATGGATCAGCTCCCAGCTTCCGAAGGGGATATCCAGGCAGGCCGACGCTGCTCTGCGCAGCCGGATCATCTGATCGCCGCCATTGCGGATACATACAGCCCGGGTGATCATGTCCTTGGCCTCGAATACGCCGTATAGCAGCTCCACTTCCAGCCCCACAGCGGCGTCCGAGAGTGTAATGCTGAGCGTCTCGCACTCTCCGCCGCGGTCAAAGGCCGCAGGGAGGCCGTTCAGCGCGTATTTTCCGGGCCGGATCTCATGGCGAAGATAGCGCAGATCTGCGCCGATCTGTCCGCGCTCCGTTTCCGCTTCCACAGAAGAAAGACGGAAATCGGCCCCGTTTGACCCGCTGTATTCCTGCGGCATCGTGTCCAGAGACCAGCCGCGGTTATCCTGCAGCTCATAGGGATTGGCGGAAAAGCCACAGTCTCGTGGAAGATGGAGGTAGTCAAAGCAGCCTTCGGCGCGGCGGCCGTAATAGAGATGCAGCAGATAGCCCAGCGGACCGATCTGCAGCTGGTATGCCGTGCTGCGGGTTTGCAGGGTAAAGGTTTGTTTTTCCTTGTCAAATATAATACTCATGCAGATTTGCTCCTTCGATCTATAAGATCACAAAAGTGAATTATTTTTCGATTTTATCAAACACGCCGCTGAGAAGCACGGCACATACATAGACCGGCAGGGACAGCCCCGCCAGCAGCAGGATCAGGGAACCGAAGCTGAACCAATGGATACAGGCGAGCCAGAAAACGACAGCGAAGACGAGCATGACAAGCGTCCTCGGGAAAAAGCCAATGGCAAGCCGCGCCGCGTTCTGAAGCGTCTTCCAGAGGGTATTGCTGTAGCGGGAGAGCAGGGCAAAGACGTAGAAAGCCAGCGCCAGCAGAATCAGCGCCAGCGCAAAAATCGCAGCGCGCATCTGCGGCACATAGGCCAGCGCCGCGAGATAATCAAGGTACAGCAGCACCGCACACACCAAAAACAGCAGCCATGCCAGCGTCCCGTTCTTGAAGTTTGCCTTGAAGGCACGAAAATAGTCCCTGCCAAGTTCCCCATCCTCCATGCGTACAAGGCGGATGCAGGCGTCGTTGAGTGCCGTGACAGCCGCGCCCGCCGTAATGATCGGCAGAGAGCAAAAAAGCGTCAGCAGATTCAGGATCACGATATCCGCCAGCATCGACAGGGTGCGCATCACGGGGTTATCCATATTAAAAAACCACTTCATCGGCCGCTTCCCTCCCGGTATACAGTCTCAAAACAGGTGAAGTGTACCTGCGTCAATTCATTATGATATGTAAGAAATACCCCACCCCGACAGGGGCGGGGTATATTTCTTGTGCGGGGGGATCAGCCCTTGACGCCGCCGGCGGTAACGCCCTCGACGATGTAGCGCTGCAGGAAGAGATAGAGGATCAGGATCGGCAGCATGGCCAGCAGGAGCGCCGCCATAACAAGGCCGATATCCGTGGAGTAGGTTCCATAGAACGCCTGGGTCGCAATGGGGATGGTGTACAGGTTCTTTTTGGTCAGCACCAGGCTGGGGAGCAGGTAGTCGTTCCAATAAGCCATGGCATTGATGATGCCGACGGTGGCGATGGTGGGCTTGAGCAGGGGGAAGACGACCTTCCACCATGTCTGCCAGCGGGAGCAGCCGTCAATCGTGGCGGCCTCCTCCAGCTCCAGCGGAATGTTGGTCTTGATTGCCCCGTGGAACATGAACACCGCCATGGAGGTTGAGAATCCGACGTGCATGAGGATCAGCGTGACCCTGTGGTTAAGTA
>JBGUQD010000189.1:0-6145 GCA_045130755.1 Candidatus Limivicinus sp.
TGCTGCAGTACTCCGATCCCCGCGACCCCGGCTATTCCAACGCCGACAGCGAGATCATCCGCTTCTGCGTCTATGTGGAGACCGACCACGACACCGACAGCGACGGTCTTGCCGATCTGGTGAAGGCTGTGGTCCAGGTGCCGCGTGCGGCCGTTGAGGGCAGATACAAGGCGGCCACGATCTACGACCCCACGCCCTACTTTGCGGGCGTGTGTGAGGAATACGCCCGCAGCGCCTACGCCATGTACGTGAAGACGGACTTTGACTACGAACGCCTCTACAAGCCCGGAGAAAAGCGCACTCCGGCGGGCGAATGCTCCACCATGGAAGCAGCCCTTGCCGCAAAACCCTCGAAGGACTGGAACTACTATGTCCCCGTCAGCGGCGAGATCGGCTGCAGCGGGCTTACGGAGTACGACTATTACCTCGTACGCGGCTTCGCGGTCGTGTGCGCGAGCGGCATCGGCACATACGGCTCAGAGGGCTTTGAGCTTTGCGGCATGGATCTCGAGCGCGACAGCCACAAGTGCGTCGTGGAGTGGCTGCACGGCGACCGCGTTGCCTATACCGACAGGACCCACAACATGGAAATAAAGGCCGACTGGTCCAACGGCAATGTGGCCATGACGGGCTGCTCCTACGGCGGGACCATGCCCTATGAGGTCGCCACCACCGGCGTAGAGGGTCTCAAGACCATCATCCCCTTTGCGGGTATTGCAAGCTGGTACGACTACACCAACTCTCAGGGTGCTCCGATCCGCAACGACGTCAACTACGCTGACTTCCTCGCCGTTTTCAACTGCGGCGGCACCTTCCTGGACAACGACTGGACGGTGCCTAACGAGGAATACGGTTCCTGGCTCTGGCAGATCGCCCAGGACCAGGACGCCACCAACGGCGACTATGCCCCCGTCTGGGCGATGTCTGACTACTCCGGCGACTATAAGGACATCCGCTGCTCGGCTCTGGTGGTGCAGGGGCTCAATGACTTTAACGTCACCGCCAAGCAGGCCGATCTCATGATGCAGGCCTTCGCCAAAGCCGGCATGCCCGCATGGATCATTCTGCACCAGGACGGGCACAGCGTCCTCAACAACAAGATCATAAACGGCGAGCTCTGGCAGGAACTCATGAACAAGTGGCTGTCCCACTGGCTCTACGATGTCGACAACGGGATTGAGGACATGCCCGCCGTGTCGGTGCAGAGCAATATCGACGGCAGCTTCACAAGCTACGACGCCTGGCGCGCCTTCCCGATTCGGGAGATTCCCAGTCTTGCGGCGACGGCGGAAACCACCGTCAGCACTGAGGGCTTTGCGGAATACTCCACGGAATATCTCAGCGGGGAAAACCCGGATCTTATCGGCCAGAAGGGCCAAGAGATCTTCTACGCCACGCTTGATGAGCCCTATGCAGGCGTCTATCAGCTCGATATTCCGGAGGGCACGACCATCATCGGCGTGCCGGAGGTGCATGTGAAGCTGTCCACCCCGGTGACCGACATGGACGGTCTCATGATTACGGCGGTGCTGATCGACTACAGAGAAGACGGCACGCCCTTCAAGGCCTACATGACCAAGGACAGGCTCGACAGCATCCTGCCGGTCAGAACCGTCGGCAGCTTTGATGCGGGCGGCGGCCTGGGCGAATGGGATATCCTCGAGTTTGTGCCCAGCTCTACGCCCAGCAAGTGCGTCACTTTCGGATGGACGGATCTGTGCAACCCAGGCTGCGGCTATGATTCCAGCGAGTACACGGTGTCCGCCGATCTGGAGGCGGACAAGGCGTACGACTACACCTTCTACATGCAGCCCACGGCCTATACCGTGGCCCCCGGCCACAGGCTCCAGCTCGTCATCCTGGCCTGGGACCCCTACCGCGCCTTCCTTGATGAGGACTATATGCTCGACCCCAGTCTGCCTTCGGAGTACTCCAACTTCAACTACAGTTTCGTTATCGACAACAGCTCCCTGCGCTTTATCGTCCCCGTCGCGGAGTAAGCGGGCACACGAAATAAGGGCTGCGGTAAAACATCGTTTTGCCGCAGCCCCTCTGCTTTAAAAACTCACATAGCCGATCATGTTGTCGTTCTCGTCATAGTAGTATCCGGTGTCGCTGACCCAGAAGGTCGTGCCGCAGACCTGGCAGCAGTAGCCGTTCTGCGCGCAATTGTCCTCCATCCACCAGACAAAGTTGGGCTCATATTCGTTGCCGCAGTTGGGGCAGATAATGACATGTCCGGCGGCGTAGCCCTCATACTCTGCAAATCCGCCGCTGACCTTGCGGATCTGATCGTCGCTGAGCTTGACGGGCGTCTCAATGATTTTCTTTTCGATCCTTGTTCCGAGCTTTTTCCCTTCTGACATAGCTGTTCCTTTCCGCCCGCTGCATGCAGGCCCTGTTTATAGATGCCGCGTCCCGATCACCGCGGCTGTCCTGTGTGCGAAAGCAATCCGATTGAAGCCAATATACTCCTTTTCAAGAAAGACTGTCAACACGAAAGCGAGAACGAGGAAAAAGCAGCATCCAGTCCCTTGGTCGGGGAGCATAAAATACCGGAGGACGGCTTTTGCTGTCCTCCGGCTGTTTGTTATCGGATCAGAACTTGACCTCGATCGGCTTGCCCGTTTCGAGCTTGTTGGGGTCCTGCAGGTGGTTCCACTTCATGAGCTGCTCGGTCGAGACGTGGTACATGGCCGCGATCTTGTCCAGCGTGTCGCCCGGCTGGACCTGGTAGCGAAGAATGGTGCCGCCGCTGACAGCATTGAGATCGTCGTCGTTCATTGCTACTTTATTCATTGCCATTGTTTTTTCCTCCAATTTCTTGATTCAGGTGTTTCCCTTCCTGCACGTATACAATAGCACAGGAACTGTCACACAAGTGTCACACTCTGTCGGACTTACATACCAAAATCATCGAGCATCCAGGCGTATGGCATATCGTCCATGTCGAAGCCATACTCGTTTGCATAGTAGTTGGCACCGGCCCAGCCGCCGATATCTTCACCGTACTCGTTTTCGTAGTAGTTGGCGCCGGCCCAGCCGCCGCCCATTTCTTCCATGATCTGATTGCGGATGCGCTCGTCATAGGTGGTGTAGGGCAGATCGTCCGGGTCGAAGTCATCGTCGATGATCCCGGGGCCGTAGGGGTACAGATCCCACCAGTCGTCCGGGACAATCGGGCGGCGGTTGGCGCCGTAGATATCGACGGAGTAGATATTGGAGGCGCTGGGGCTGTTCTCGTAGTATACCACGCAGGAGGCACCGTCATAGAAGTAGCCGGAGACGTTGCACTTCCAGCCGTCGACATATACCTGCGTGCCGTTGGCCAGGTTGATGGCGAATCCGCCGCCGCCCTCATAGGCCGTGCCGCTCATGGAGCCGTAGGTCGGGGTAACCGGAGTCTTGGCACCGGAGATGTAGACATAGGTCACATCAGAACCGTTCCAGCTCACGGAAGCGGGCGCGCCGACATAGAGGTCGCCGTCCACATCGCACTTGGCCCAGGGCACCGTGCAGGAGACGGTGTTGGCGACCCACAGCGTCACGCTGCTGTAGTTCCAGTCGGTGACGGAGGCGGAGTAGGCGCCGCTGGGAGCGGAGTTGTTCTTCTTGGCGGTGATGTACATGTAGGCGGTGGTGGTGCGGGCGGTCTGTCCCTTGTAGTAGAAGGTGCAGTAGGCACCCCAGCCGTTCATGGCGGTGGTGACATTGCCCACCGAGAGGGTAGTGCTGCTCTCACCGGTAACATTGGCGCCGAAAACGTTGCGGAAGCTCGGCACAGAGTACTCGCCGCCGTCGGGGGCAACCATCGTCCAGGTCAGGGACTCGAAGGCGTTGGCGCAGGATACGAACAGGGCCGTGCCGCCTTCGGTGCGGTTTTCATTGGTGGGGTTCTTGGTGACAGTCAGGTACACCACCTGCACAGGTGCGGGAGCAGGTGCAGGCGTCGGGGCAGCGGTGGGCACGGGGGTGGGGCTGGGCTCCTGCAGAGCTTCGGGCTTCGGCACGGGGAAGATCTCCGTGGGAGCCTTCATGCCGGTGAAGACCGAGTAGCTGTCAATAAGGCTCATCTGGTTGTCGAGCTTGTCAGCGGTCAGCCACTGGAAGTTGGTGCTGCTGCGCTCGCAGCCGGCAAAAGCGTTAACACCGGCGGCGTTATACTGCTCCGGGGCAATGGTCACACCGTTTGCATCGGTATGGGTGACTTTTCTGGCGCCGCCGATGAGCTGGGTGTGCTCAACGGCGAAGGCCTCATAGCTGATGACGCCGTCTTTGAGGTGGTAGGCGCTCTTGCTGGTGTAGACGTCGGAGGGAGAGATGACCACGTTGTCATAGAACAGATAGTCCCAGGTGTTGGTGGTCGTGTTGTGGAAGGTGTCGGCCACGTCGGTCAGGATGTCGGGGAAGGATTCCTCCGGATCCTTGGCGAGGGTGCACTCGGTCAGGGAGCTGCGGTCGGCGCCGACTTCCCAGACCTTGAGGTTGGTGGAGCGATCCTGCGGGTGCTGGGACGCCGCAATGAACTCCAGGCTGCCGTCATGGTCAAGGTCGGTGACGGTGTAGTACCAGGTGTTGCCGTCGTTCTGCTTGAGAGAAGAGGCCTGGCTGAAGATGTAGCTGAGCTGGTTGTCGATGTCTGTGGGATCCATCGTGATGTTCTGCAGCTCTCCGTCTGCATATGCGCCCGCCGATGCCATGACAGCCATAGATGCCAGCATGGTCAGAACCAGCAGGTACGCAAGGATTCTCTTGGATTTTACCATATTCCCTACTCCTTTTCTTGTTGTCCGCGGCGCAGACAGTCGCAGCGCCGTATGCATAATACTTGCCGGTTTTGGATTATAACACAGATATCTCCAAAATTGTAGTGTATTATGTGAACTTTTTTCTTAAGCGCGTTTTCTTGACGCGCCGCACCTCTGGAATGTATAATGAGGGCAGAAAACGATCCTGCTGCGGAGGGCAAAGCCATGGAACAGATTCTGCGTCAATTCACGCTCGAGGGGCGTCCCCTCTCCTGCGAGCGCTACGGCGAGGGGCACATCAATCTCACCTATCTGGTGGTGACGGATCGCCCGCGCCGCTACATACTTCAGCGCGTCAGCCGCGCGGCCTTTCACAATATCCCCGCGCTGATGGGAAACATTGCTGCCGTCACCGCCTTTCTCGCCGCGCAAAGCAGCGATCCGCGCGGGAGTCTGCGCCTTGTCCCAACGGTGGACGGCGCTCTGTGGTACTGTGACCACGAGGGCGAATACTGGCGCGTCTATGATTTCATTGAGGACAGCCTGTGCCTCCAGGCCCCCGAGAGTCCGGAGGATTTCTACCAGAGCGCCGTCGCCTTCGGCAGCTTCCAGCGCATGCTGCACGAGTTCCCGGCCGAGACCCTCTATGAGACCATCCCCCGCTTTCACGATACCCCGGACCGTTACCGGAAGTTCCACGCGGCGCTCTCCGCCGACCCTCTGGGCCGGGCAAGGGATGCGCAGCCGGAGATCGACTTCGCACTCGAGCACGAATCCGAGGCGGGCTTTCTGCTGGAGCTTCTGCGCGAAGGGTCGCTGCCGCTGCGCGTGACCCACAACGACACCAAGCTCAACAACGTCATGCTCGACAAGGTTACTCGCCGGGCCCTGTGCGTCATCGACCTCGATACCGTGATGCCGGGGCTCACCGCCTACGACTTCGGCGACTCCATCCGCTTCGGTGCATCCACTGCCCGGGAGGATGAGCGGGATCTTGACAAGGTGGGGCTCGATTTGGGCCTCTACCGCCGCTTTGCCGAGGGCTTCATCCCTGCCTGCGGAGCGCTGACAAGGGAAGAGATCGAAACCCTGCCAATGGGCGCAAAGCTCATGACGCTCGAGTGCGGCGTGCGTTTTCTGACCGACTACCTGGACGGGGATGTCTATTTCTCGGTCGCCCGGCCCGGGCACAATCTCGACCGCACGCGCACCCAGTTCAAACTGGTCTCCGAGACCGAGCGGCACTGGAATGAGATCATGAACATCGTGCGGGAGGTATCCGTATGAAAAAGGAAATGACAGTCCTGCGCACGGGCTCCGTCCCGGACTGGGAAAAGGCCGGGGTCCAGCCCCTGCTCCCCTGCCGCTGGTCGCCGAACCCGCCGCCGAAGGTGACG
>JBGUQD010000190.1:0-13983 GCA_045130755.1 Candidatus Limivicinus sp.
ATCCATGTTCTCGCCCTTGTAGCCGGGCTGCCAGCGCAGGACGTTGGAGATGTAGGCCATGTCGACTTCCTCGTCGACAAAGCGCTCGCCGTTCATGTTGACGATGAGGTAGGGCGGCTCGTCCCACATGAGGCCCGCGTCGAAGTCGTGCATGACGCGGCTGTGAGCCACGGGCTCCATGCAGCCGCCGGCCTCGATGGCAAGGATGTTGCCGTCGCCGGTGCGGTGGACGACTTTCTTGTCGAACTTCTCGACGTCCGGGCAGAAGCGGCGGACCATGGTGGCGTTGTTTTCATAGGCGCCGGTCGCGAGGATGACGGACTTGGCATTGAACTTGATGTAGTTGCCGTCGAGATCCTTGCCGACACAGCCGATGACGGTACCGTCGGCGTCTTTGACGAGCTGGACAATCGGCGTGCTGAAGTAAACCTGCAGCTTGTCACCGTACTCCTCCTGCGCGTCCTTGAGGATGCCGGAGACGAGAGAGCCGTAGTTGCCGGGCTTGGGGCCGAACCAGGGGGCGAAGACCTCGACCTTTTCATCGCCGAAGTCATAGGACTGGGTACCGTCGTGCCAGACGCCGGTGTAGACGGCGGAGGTGTCCTGATACTTGGTGACGCCGTACTTGTTTTTCCACTCGGTCTCTTCGGTGATGCCGCTCTTCTCGCAGACGAACTTCAGAGCCTCTTCGGAGCGCTCGATATAGGCCTCGAGCAGCTTGCGGTTGTTGCGCCAGCAGTTGACGGCGGTGGCGAAGGTCAGCCATTTCTTGAGGCCGCCCTCGGTGGAGCCGGACTTGATGATGGCGGAGGAGCAGTTGCCTTGGGACACAGCGACCGCTTCCTTCTGCAGCACGGCGACCGTCGCGCCGAGCTCGGCTGCGCGCACCGCGGCGATGACACCGGAAGCGCCGGCGCCGGCGACGACCACATCGACATCGACTTCCTTGGCAAAGCTGGTGATGGGGTCAAGCTCAACTGCGGAGGCATTCACATCGTCGGCGGTGATGTCCTTGAGGATGAAGGCGCCGTCAGACGCGACCTGAGGCTTGACGGAGCCGGAGTTGACAGCTTCGCCCTTGGCCTGTGCAATGCAGTTTTTGAGGGCCGTCTTTACGGCGGTGCTGGTGATGGTGGCGCTGGAGACGCCGTCGATCTCGGCACTCTGGGCGGCCATAACCTGGCTGATGAGCTCATCCTTGGCGGCCTGTCCGATGCTGGGGGTCTCGCCGGACACATCCAGCAGAATCTCGGTGATGCTGTTTTCGTCAAAGGTCGCTGTCACGGTGACGGTGCCCATACCGTCGGCGGTGGCGGAGTAGGTGCCGGGGGTGTAGATTCCGGCAGCGTGGGCGGTGTTCTTCACGGCGCTGAGACCGATGCCGGCCATGGCGAGGGAAGCGGCACCCGCGAGGGAACCCTTAAGGAAATCTCTTCTGCTCAGTTCAGACATGAATATACGCTCCTTTACTTGAAATTTTTATGGCTTACGATATAATCAATATAAACCCTGTCCCAGGGACAGGGTCAAGAAAAAACAGTGAAAAAATTAACATTTCTTTTTCCCCTGTATTCTTTTTTCTGTATTCTTTCAACAGGCATCGTTTGGGCTGCCGGAGGCGGTCCGAGCAGGGAGTGACCTATGAAAATCAATGAACTTGCCCGAGTCAGCGGCGTTAGCCCCGAAACGATCCGCAAGTACCGGGAACGCGGGCTGCTTAATCCGCAGTGCAACGCGGAAAACGGATATTACGAATACGGAAGCGCGGACTTTCTGAACCTTCTCTACATCCGCAAGCTGCGCGGCTCAAATCTCTCTCTCGATACCATCGAGCGTACCTATCACAGCGAGAACGCCGATTCCCTTCTCGAGGGCTACCGTATGACCATCGACGCGCTGGAAGAGGAGATTCGCAGGCTTCGTCGGCGTGAGATGATGCTGCGCCTGAGTTACCGCCACTATGAGCGCGACGCAGGCACGCTCGATCAGATCCGGTTGATCGACGCTTTTGGTGTCAAGTATGACAGCTATTTTGACCCCGGCGATCATGACCCGGTACTCAAGCTCTGGATCGACAATGTTGACCTGTTCACGCTGGTGGTGTGCATCGACCGGCAGTATTTCGAGATAAACGAGCTGCCCGTGTCGGTGCCGATCAAGGTCGGGATCGGCACTTATGAAGATGTGCTGCGCGAGACGAGCTTCCCGCTGCCCCACAATGTGAGCATCTTCCCGGAGGGGCGCTATGCTTCGTTCTTTCTGGAGCTTGAGGATACAGACAAAGTGTCCGGGGCGGCTCTCGAACCGGTCCGCAGCTACCTGCGCGCCCATGGTCTGCACGCAGCTGGCGACAGTACAGCCTATCTTTACCGGGTTGATCAGACGAAGGGGCAGCTCCGCTTCGTCTTCTGCGTCCGCGTCCGAGTTGAGGAGGTCGATGCATGAAAAAGCGTCTGTTCGAGATCATCGAGGCTGACAATCCCGCCGACGGACTGGACAAAGCCAGCACGGCCTATGACATTCTGATGATCACGCTCGTCGTGCTGAGTCTTCTGCCGCTGACCATGAAGACGGACCCTCCGGTTTTTACCCTCATTGAGTATGTGACGGTAGTTGTTTTTTCCCTCGATTACCTGCTGCGCTGGGCGACGGCAGACTGCAAATACGGCACAAAAAATGCCACGGCCTTTTTGCGCTATCCCTTCTCCCCCATGGCCATCATCGACCTGCTGAGCATCCTGCCGTCACTGCTGACCATTCATCCGGCCTTCCGGCTGCTGCGCGTGATGCGCCTGCTGCGGGCGCTGCGGGTTTTGCGGGTGGCCAAGGTCCTGCGCTACTCAAGTTCCCTGCGCATCATCTCTGCGGTCCTGCGTGATTCCCGAAAACCGCTGATGGCAGTGCTGAGTCTCGCCGCCGGGTACATCGTGCTGTCCGCGCTGCTGATGTTCACAGTGGAGGCTGAATCCTTTGACAATTTCTTTGAGGCGGTCTATTGGGCCACCATGTCCCTGACCACGGTGGGTTACGGCGATATCTATCCCGTGAGCTCTCTGGGCCGGGTGATCACAATGGTCTCCTCTCTCATGGGTATCGCCATCATCGCCCTGCCCTCGAGCATCATTACTGCCGGATATATCAAGGAGCTCAACCAACGCATGGAGCCCGGAGGCGCCCAAGTGGAGACACTCCCCAGACCGGAAATCAAAACCGATAAGACGGAAAAGCTGTAACGCTTTTCCGTCTTTTGTCATATTGTCCCACGGACAGGCATATAGTGATTCCGGGGGTGAGAGTATATGGCATATGAGCAGACACAGAAGCAGGCGCCGAAGGAGCACAGTCTGAACATGCTGAACCGGGAAAAACTGAGCTTGACAGGAGTTTCGGATGTCAGCGGTTTCGACGAAAACGTGATCGTGCTGGTGACAAGCTTCGGCCCGCTGACCGTGCGGGGCGAAGGGCTGCACATCGACCGCATCGATCTAAACGCCGGGCAGCTCGAAGTGCGAGGCAAGGTCAGCGATTTAAGCTACGAGGAACCGGCGCGCGAGGGCGGCTTCTGGTCGCGGCTGTTTAGCTGAATGGGCGTCGATCTGAGTGCGCAGGCCCTGTCTCTGCTGCTTGCCTGCGCGCTGGGCACGGCGCTCGGGACGCTGTATGATCTGCTGCGTACAATACGCCGGCACGGCAATAACGCGCTTTGGGATGCGCTGTTCTGCCTGTGCGCTGCGGCGGGGGCCTTTTTATATGCCATGCGCTCTCCCGACGGTATGCTCGGCACAGCGGAAATCCTGCTGTGCGGGTTTGGGCTGCTGTGTTATTTCCACCTGCTCAGTCCGATTTTTCTTCCATTATTTGTTAATCTCGATTGCGCAATTGGAGCAATTTGGATATTTACTCAAAATTTAGGAAAAAAAGTTGCTTTTTCTGCAAAAAAACTCTTTCAAAATTCTTCGGAATGATATATGATGGGGGAGTATTCACTCGGTAGGAAATCACCCCGGACAGTGCTCCCCGTGTGAAAGGACAGCCATGGACGCAAAGGAAACCCTGATCAGAATCGTATTGCCGGCACTGTTGATTTATGCGGCGCTCTGCCTTGCCTCGGCAAGGCGGGAACTGATTGCTGCCGACGCAGTGGAAGCCTCGCTCCGCCTCAGGCTTGAGACGATCGAACAGGACAATCTTGCGGTGAGCGAAAAGCTCACAGAGGGCTGGAGCACGGAGGAACTGGAAAGCCTTGCGCGGGAGAGGCTGGGCCTCGTTCTGCCGGGTGATCGGGTCTACCACTTCCCATCGGACAGCCGGGCGCAGAAGCCCTGACCCGGCAAACAGCGTGATCCGGCGCATCCGGATCGAGGTCATACAGAGACAGAGAGGAAAATCCATGGATTGGCAAGTCGGCGAAATCCTTGAAGGCAAAGTGAGCGGTATCACCAAGTTTGGGGCTTTTGTCGCCCTCCCCGGCGGCAAGAGCGGTCTGGTACACATTTCTGAGGTGGCCAACGCCTTCGTCAGCGATGTGAGTGAGCATGTGCAGGTCGGGCAAACGGTCAAGGTCAAACTCCTGAGCTACACGCCCGAGGGGAAAATCAATCTTTCGATCAAGCGCGCTGTGGACGAACCGCCACGCGTTGATCCGCGCCCGAGACGTCAGGAGCAGCCGAGTGCGCCGCGCACTGCAGCCCCTGTCCCGGCAGCAGCGGAAACCAGCGGGAACCAGGCGTTTGAAGACAGGCTCAAGAAATTCATGCAGGAGTCGGACAGCCGCATCGCCGACAGCCGTATGTATGCCGAGCATAAACAGCGCCGCAGAAGATAACAGGAAACCGCTCCAACGTGAAATTCGTCGGGGC
Organism: Candidatus Limivicinus sp.; assembly: GCA_045130755.1. GTDB lineage: Bacteria > Bacillota > Clostridia > Oscillospirales > Oscillospiraceae > Limivicinus. The sequence goes on from JBGUQD010000190.1 coordinate 4,860, forward strand.
GGTATTTCTTTTCCTTCATGTCCGGCGATACAGGGTATAGCCGCAGCGGCAGTTTATGTGGATTTTGCCCTTGCGGCGCGGTACCCGCAGCCACTTTCCGCAGGCAGGACACTTGAAGTACTTATATTCCTTTCGGTCATGAAAGCGATCCTTCCATGCGCTCCAGGCGTGCTTTTTCTTTTCGGCCCAGCGCAGCAGAAGGAGATTCTCCGCCTCGCGCATGGGGAGATTTCGGGAAAAGGCACGGGCAAAAGCGAGGATCAGCGACAGCAGCGCAAAGGAGCTCAAGAGTGAGCCGAACGCACCGCCCAAAAATGCCGCAAGCACGAACAGTGCCATCGCCGCCCAGAACAGAAGTTTGGACAATTCGTCCATCCCCTGCCGCCCTGTAAAGATTTGACGCAGTTTTTCTTTCATCATGGTCACCCGAAGTCGTATATTTTCTGTTTCTATTGTAGAAAGCCGTGCCTTTCCTGTCAAGTGCGGCGGGAAAATGTTTACAAATCAGAATGATCCGGCACAAAAATTTCTTGACAAGCGGGATGTATAATTATATAATTCCCTCAAATAACTGAATACAGCCCAAAGGCATTGATGGAGAGGGTCCGGCCGCCAAGTTTTCAGAGAGTCTGCGTTCGGTGCAAGCAGACAGCAAAGCTGCCCCATGGCCTGTCACTCCGGAGCCGGAGCGCAGAAAGCGTAAGCAAGTAGAGCCTCCCGTGAAGCCGCGTAAGAGCCAAAGCGCTTGTCAGAGCGCCGAGCGGCGTCCCTCCAGCGGGGCGCAACAGGGGTGGTACCGCGATGTGTTTACGTCGTCCCCGGATTATATCCGGGGACGTTTTTTATTCAATTGCGAATAAAATTCGCAATTGAGTTACTCGCGCTCATCGCACGCGGCGGAGCTTGACACGCCGCGTTTGGTCGGCGCGAGAGTTCACAGGCAAGCTTGGATCGTCGCGCGCTCCCCGCGCGTCGCCATGCTCACTTAAGGTGTTTTTGCCGAGGCAACGCCCCGTCAAAAGCGATTCGGTTTTTTCAAGAATAATATTATACTTGTATGTTTTCATATTGAGGAGGAAACAAGCATGGCAAAGATGGCAGATCTGGAGTTCAAGATTCACGAGATCACCGACCGTATCCGTGAGCTGCGCAGCATTCTCGGCATAACCGAAGAAGAGATGGCCGAACGCCTCGGCATCACGGTTGAGGATTACCAGGGCTATGAGGCGGGGGAAGAGGAATTGAATTTTGCCTTCCTCTACACCTGCGCCCAAATTCTGAATGTCGACGTAACGGAGCTCATCGAGGGCGTTACGCCGAGGCTTTCAAGCTATATCCTCACCCGCAGCGGCGAGGGGCGGCGCGTAGAGCAGGCCCATGGCATGACCTACTATAACCTGGCCTATAAGTTCCGGCGCCGCATCGCGGAGCCGCTGTTTGTGCACAGTGTGTTCAGCGAGGCTTCACAGCTTCGCCCCATCGAAGTCACCACACATGAAGGTCAGGAATTTGATATCGTCATCAAGGGCTATCTCAAGATCCAGCTCGGCCAGCATACGGAGATCCTCGGTCCCGGCGACACGATCTACTTTGATTCCACCACGCCCCACGGCATGATCGCCACCAACGGTGCCGACTGTGATTTCTACGCCATCGTGCTCACACCCGAGGAACAGCTCGAACCTCAGCCCGCCGCCGAGCCCGCCATCACTGCCGTGCGCGAGGCGGGACGCCGCCGCATTTACGAGAACTTCATCACGCCCATCGAGGACGGACGCGATATGCTCCGCTCTGTGCGTTTTGAAAACGCCGACCGCTTCAACTTCGCCTTCGACGTGGTGGATGTCCTCGGCGAACAGCAGCCGGAGAAGCTTGCGCTGCTGCATGTGGACCGCTATGGCAAGGAGACACGCCTCACTTTCGGACAGATGCGCAAGATGAGCGCCCGTGCCGCCAACTATTTCCGTGCACTTGGCATTCAGAAAGGCGACAAGGTGATGCTGGTGCTGCGGCGCAACTGGCAGTTCTGGCCCATCCTGGTGGGCCTTGAAAAGCTGGGTGCGGTGGCGATCCCTGCAGTGGACCAGCTTCTGGAGAAGGATTACCTTTATCGCTTCGAGGTCGCACACATCTCCGCCATCATCTGCACCGCCGACGGCGACAGCACCATTCAATCGGCCCCCGCCATCGAGAAGTACGGCAAGATCACCAACAAGATCGTCACCAACGGCGATGTTGAAGGCTGGCGCAGCTTTGACAAGGAGTTTGAGATGTACTCCAGCCGCTTTACCCGCACCGAGGACTGCATCTGCGGCGACGATCCCATGATGATGATCTTCACCTCCGGCTCCACGGGCTATCCGAAGCTTGCGGCCCACAACTGCAAGTACCCGCTGGGCCAGTTCGTCACCGCCCGCTACTGGCACTGCGTGGACCCGGACGGCCTGCACCTGACCATCTCCGACACCGGCTGGGCCAAGGCCATGTGGGGCAAGATCTTCGGCCAGTGGCTGTGCGAGGCGGCGGTCTTTGTGTATGACTTTGACCGCTTCAACGCCGATGAGATCATGCCTCTCTTCGCCAAATACAAAATCACCACCTTCTGTGCCCCACCCACCATGTATCGCATGCTCATCAAGCAGGATCTGAGCAAGTACGATCTCAGCTCCATCAAGCATGCCTCCACTGCGGGCGAGGCCATGAACCCCGAAGTCTTCAATCGCTTCCGCGAGGCGACAGGTCTTTCCATCATGGAGGGCTTCGGCCAGACCGAGACAACCGTCGTCATCGGCAACTTCGTGGGCATGGTGCCAAAGATCGGCGCCATGGGCAAGCCCAACCCCCAGTATGACGTGGAGCTCATCACCCCTGAGGGGCAGCCGGCTCCCGCCGGCGAAGTGGGCGAGATCTGCATCTTCACCGGCGACGGCGCACCCTGCGGTCTCTTTGCCGGGTACTTTGAAAATGAGGAGGAAACTTCGGCCTGCTGGCACGACGGCTACTACCACACGGGGGATCTGGCGTGGCAGGACGAGGACGGTTATTACTGGTATGTCGGCCGCGCAGACGACGTCATCAAGTCCTCCGGCTACCGCATCGGGCCGTTTGAGATTGAGAGCGTCATTATGGAGCTGCCCTATGTGCTGGAGTGCGGCGTGTGCGCCGTGCCGGATGAGATCCGCGGTCAGGTGGTCAAGGCCGCTATCGTACTTATAAAGGGCAAAGAGGGTACGGAGGAACTCAAGAAGGAGATCCAGAACTATGTCAAGCACCGCACAGCGCCCTACAAGTACCCGCGTATCGTGGAGTTCCGGGACGAGCTTCCCAAAACCACCAGCGGCAAAGTCATCCGCAGCAAGCTAAAATAAGCAAAAAAGATGTACGGCTGTTTAACCGTACATCTTTTTTTATTCCGTTATTTTCCTGCACTCGAGATAGTAGCGTTTCTCCTCCGCGTGGCCCATGGAGAAGGTCTTGCGCGGCAGTACACCGTCCATCACAATGCCCCGGAAGAAATCTTCCTTTGAGATGTTCGGCATCAGAAAAGAGATGGCCTTTTTCTGTCCGGCAAGCTGCGCCGCCGCCTCTTCGCCGTGGATATAGTCGATAGCTCCCCCCTGCTCCTTGAGGAAGGCATCCAGGAAAGGCTGCAGTACCGCCACCGGCAGTGCACCGCTTGCGGTGTTGAGAAAAATCATTCCCTGGCGCTCTCCGGCCTGCCATTCTGCCGGCGTACCTCCGGGGGCACAGATCGCGGTGATCTTTTCCAGAAGCCTGTCCACCGGCACATCAATGAGCAGACGATGGATGGGCTCAAACTTCTGCGACTCATCCCGAATATTCTGCAGTTCCACCATCGCGTAGCGAGCAGGATGATGCGTCCCGGCGAGTTCCGGTCTTTGCGCCTTGAGCGCCTCCCAGCAGGTCTTGGCCGTAGCGAGGGAATGGTTCCCATCTCCGACAGCATAGAGAAGCGGCGCCTTGCCCGTTTGGGCAAAACGCGCTGCAGTCTGTGTCTCATAGCGCGCGACCGACGCGTTCAGTGCTTCTGCCGCCGCGCCCGAAACCAGGCGGCCTTCGATGTGTCCGCCGCCCTGCATGAGTTCAAAGCTATACAGCAGAGGGAGTTCTTCGCCGCTTTTTTCCAGTCCGTCCAGCACTGCACCCTCTGCGTCGTCCATCAGGAGCATGACGTGGCTCGTCTCTATCGCCGCGCCGCTGCGGACGCAAACACGGGGCGGAATACGCTCGACCACGGTCTGCTCGGTGGCGCGCACCGATGACTGTGCGTCGCTTGCGAAATCATATTGTTCGAGATCGATCACGCCCACCACACCGCGGCGCACAGAGCCGTCCTGCAGCGTGCGCTTAATGAAGACGAAGGCGTCCGGATAAGTCTCAAAAACATCTTCGTCAAGATACCGGCGCATGGTCTCGTTGATGGATGCGATGCGCGTGTTCCTGTTCCCGCGGAGCTCGGCTTCCGGGAAAACGATGTGATAGGCCGAAGGCTTCTCCATGACCTGCTCACGCACCGCGCGCCAATAGTCCGGTTGGGACGTGAACTGATCACAGGCAATCACCGCCCAGTTTTCCAAAAGCTCCCTGTGTGGGATCAGCAGCTCCGCCGCCTGAAATACAGCCATGTCGACCTCTCCTCTTGTGAAATCTATGATTATTATACCATAGGCCGTCATAAAAAACCATAGAAAATATGGATGTATACCATGTGCGCTGCCTGTCTTATCCATTGCAAGTTTTGCCCTTTTGCGCTAAGATGGGCTCATGGAGAAAAGTCTTGTCAAAAAACGCGGTCTTGCCGCCATGTTTTACCTCAGTCCTGCCGCGCATGTAATTGCTCTGCTCGGCGCGTGTTTTGTTGCGCTATTTTTCTCCCTGCGGCATGATACAGGAAAAATGCGCTTCCTTTCTCAGCGTGTCGTACAGCCGCTTCACCATGCGCTGGCCCGCCTCACGGCACAGCTCCCCTTCTCCCTGGCCGAGTGGCTGTACGCCGCTGCGATTGCCGGCACACTTGTTTACATATTCGCGGAACTTCTGTTCCTTGTCCAACGCCCGCAGCGGCTCATACGGCTTTACAGGCTGCTGGTTCGTCTTGCTGCGCTGGCGCTGGGGGTGTACGCGCTGTTTTGCCTGATGTGGGGCGTGTACTACTACGGGGATGATTTCATTGCCCGCAGCGGTCTTGAACTGCGCGAGGTCTCCGCCGACGAGCTGGAACTCACTACGCTCTACTTTGCCGATCTTCTGAACGTATACAGCGACGAGGTACCGCGGGACGAAGCAGGCCTCTGCCGCACGGACAGGCAGGCGGTGCTCGCGCGCTCTGTCGGGATCTTCCGCGCAGCCGAGCGCGACTTTCCCTGTCTTTCCGGACCCGAGGTTCCCGCCAAGGGGATGTTTTTCTCCCGTGCCCTGAGCATTATGGATTATACGGGCTTCTTCTGCCCCTTTACCGCTGAGGCGAGTGTCAATATGGATTTCCCCGCAGCTCTGTTTGCCGCCACAGTGGCGCACGAACTGTCACATCAGCGGGGTGTGGCCAAAGAGCAGGAAGCAAATTTTGTTGCGGTTCTGGCATCACTCGAGAGCGAAGACCCGGATTACCGTTATTCCGCCTGCCTGTTTGCTTACACCCACCTCGCCAATGCTTTGGCCGAGGTCGACCGCACCGCACTTTCCATGATCGATGCGGGTCTGTGCAGCGGTGTAACAGCGGATCTGTTGGAGAATAATCGCTATTGGGCACAGTTTGAAACACCGGTGCAGGCTGTCACCAACACACTCTACGAGGGCTTTCTGCAAAGCTACGAGCAGGCCCTCGGCGTGCGCAGCTACGGCGCCTGTGTGGATTTGCTGGTCGGCTACTACGCGGGAGCCGCCCGCACTCGTTTCGCTTCGATACCCGCAGTCAGCGAAAGCGATATGGAAAAATAATGCTTGACAAATCCCTAAAAGCATGTATAATAACTTTGCGTTTAGCGGGATTGTGTAAAGGTAGCACAGCGGACTCTGACTCCGTATGTGAGGGTTCGAATCCTTCTCCCGCTGCCACTTAAAAGCCTCAAATCCATTGGATTTGAGGCTTTTTCCTTTGTTTCGTGAACTTTTTAAGGCAAAATAGTCCGAACCGCATCTTTCGACACCGCCTTTTGTCACTTTTGTCACACCTATTTTGCAAGTTTCGTGCCGGATATTGTCGATTTGCCGCGCTATCCGCCTCTGAATCGCCATAATACATTCCGAAATTTGCTTTGCGCAGAGCCCTGAAATTTGCGTCCGTAAAGCCTTTTTTGCGCCTGCAAATGGCCGAGGTGTGACAAAAAGTGTGACAAAAAATTGAGCGACAAAAGCCGTCAAAACCCGCACGGCGCAAGGCTTTCAGCGATTCCCTAAAGGGAAAAAAGATTTTCTTTCCCTCAGATTTTGCGCCCAAGGTGTATTTGGGCAAAGAAAAACCCCTGCGCTTGTGCGCGGGGGCTTTCTCTCAGGCCAGAAAATAGGCATTCAATTTTTCGCCCGCTGCCTGAACGTCTTCAGTGTCCGTATGGGTGTAGATGGCAGCCGTGATTCGGATATCCTCGTGACCCATGATGATCCTGGCGATATTCAGCGGAACCCCGGCCTTCTGCAAATCCGTACAGAAGGTGTGGCGCAGACAGTAGAGTACCAAATCATCCGCGATCTTGTGTCCGTTCCTGGGTAAACCGTTTTCATCCGGGTAAAGCGGAATCCCCTGCTTGTCAACGTCCTTCGGATCGTAGATATGGCCGTGAGCCGTGGTCTCCGCTCCCATTGCCAGATCCATCTGCCGTGAAAACGATCTCCAGTTATTGCAAAGGGATGTAGTCGTCATCATGGTTTTCCCATCCGTCTGCGGGAACACAAAATCTGTCGGCTTCTTTCCTGCAATAGCAGTCCTGAGATCCTTTGCAATATCGTCTCTCAACGGGACACTGCGGATTCCCGCTTTCGATTTCGGCGGGCCGATGATGTTTTCGGTCCCGCTTTCAATGGCCTTCGTGATCTTGACCAGTTTCTCAGAAAAATCTATATCCGAGACTTGAAGCGGAGCAGATTCACCAGGGCGCAATCCCGTTGAGAGAAGAAAGCGCACCCAAAGGCCGCAGCGATGGGTTTTTGCAACTTTCTGGATTACTTCACGTTCATAAGGCGTTAAACTCCTATGACCTTCTCCTTCCTCAGCGGTGACAATCAGATCTTCAGCCGGGTTGAACTGAATCAGTCGAGATTTGACCGCCTGGCGGAACATGGCATTCATGACGATTTTGACCTTTTCGCAATGAGATTTGGAACGGCCCTTGTACTTTTCATCGTTGAGAACCTGTTGAAGATGCGTGTCCACAACTTCATTCAAACGAAGTCCACCAACAGCAGGAAGGATTGTCCCACTCAGCTTGTACACATACATATCGTAGGATTTTTCCTCAATGGTGTTCTTCTGCTTGGCTGCACCGGGTTTTCTGATTTTCGGCTTGATATAGGTTTCGAGCCAAATCTGCGAGTAATCCGATACTGTCAAATCACCGGTCATTGACTTCTGCCGCATAACGGCTGCATGTTGCCTGACCGCGATACCGCTTTCCAGATCGCGCATGAGCTGGTACTGTTTTTCACGCGCTTCTTTCTCGGTTCGGCCACGCACAGTGAACCTTTGGCCCTTATATGTAAAGGTTTTCCTGATATAGTTGTAATTACCGTCTGCGTCTTTTATGGTTTTCTTTGCCATCGTATGCCACCCTCCTAATTCGTCCAGCCTTTATCCGTTGGCAAGAGCTTATATGCCTCTGTTACGGGGCAATTTACGGCATGACATAGAGAAATAATGTCGCTGACTGCCCACCTCTCTATGGGCCGCGTCAGTTTGGCACGAACATTCGCTCCAGAGCAATCCATCAATTTTCCGACATCTTCTGTTGTCATCCGCTGCGCCTTCATGTACCGTTTGATAAGGTCTGATATGTAATTAGGTTCCGGAACCGTGGTGACAGGGGGCTTCTTCGCCTTGGCCATAGCGAGATTACGCTGAAACCTTGTGTTCGGCATCGCTCTCACCTGTCAAAGCGATCATACCGTGCAAAATGATTTTGCGCAAGTTTGTCGCGGCCACTGTTATCATTGCGTTTTCTCAATGTTTCTCTTAGCAACATTTTTCACTCCAAAAGCTTGTTGAAGCATACTTTGCATCCATACCGCAATATTATTTGCGAAAGATTCAAGTATTACTTCATTTTCGAGTCATCCATGAGCACGTGGGTGGCTCTTTTTCCTGTATTCGACACTACTTCCCCAGGAGAGGGCGTACAGGCATAACCGCGTTTGGCAACGCGCTACGGGAATTTCACCCCTCCGAGGATCGCTCCGAGCTGCTCCCTATGCGTGATAGCTAAGGCTGAGCAGGTGTACCATTGTAGACAAACGAGATCATTGCGAAACGGCCTGCCAGAGCCGCTTTTGGATAGGTCTAACCGCTATGCACCTTGACGCCTTTGTTTGATGCCGGATCAATGTCCTGCACAGGTGGTCTTGGCGAACCCTCCGCATCGCTCATTCGCTTGCTGATGTTGTTATGCTGCCGGATATTCAATTTTATACAAGGAGAAATTCGTTCTCCTGTCAGGCTCAATTTAGCCTCTGATTCATGTGGAGAAAAAGTTCCCCCATATATATAAGAGATAAAAAAGGCACCTTTTTAAAGCTCTTCACAAATTGTTTTCAATTTTTTTATCGACGATCTTAAACCGTCGGCGACAGCTTGCGGGGTGTTATCGTATAGTGCGGCGATTTCTGACAGCTTTTTCTCTTTGCAGAACCGGAGGAAAATCAAATTTCTTTGATAGCAAGAGAGTTTTTGCATTGCTTCCCGAAGTCTGAAATCATTTATTTGATTGATCCAGTCCGTCGCTGAATTGTATTTTTTATTCGCTAATTCTGCATAAATATCACTATCAACTGCCAATCGTTCGCTGACACCTTTTCGGCCCTCGGCTTCCGCCTCCGCAAGTTCATCAAGTGACGCAAACATCGCATGATACCTCTTCGCGGCCTTTTTCTCCTTCCGATACTCCATCGCCATCAATCG
>JBGUQD010000191.1:0-4753 GCA_045130755.1 Candidatus Limivicinus sp.
GAAAGGATAAGAAGGATCAGAAGCGGGATCCTTTTGTGCCGCGCGGCCCGCAGCGCGAAGACGGCAAGCAGCGTGAGGATCAGCAGAAAAACAACAGTCAAAGCGTTTCCTCCGTCAATCGCGCAGGACAATGCAGTTCATGCGCCCGCTAAAGGCCGTGCAGGCATCAATGGCAATGATCCCCTGTGCCTTATAGGGGCTGAAATCCGCATCCGGTCCAAACTCTGTGCCCTTCTTCTCATATTTTGCATGCCCATAGGAGCAGTGGAAATGCCCACATACCACGGTCTTTTCTTCCGGTCGGGCTGTTCTCACGGCGTCCATGGGATTGGTCCAGCGTGCATCCCGCCAGGCGCTGCTGTCAGCGTCACGCCAGTCGGGATCATAGGCAAAACCCCCGTACCAGTTCTCACAGGGGATCCAGGCATGGGTGAAGACATAGTGCTTTGTCTCGTAAAAATCGAGCATGGACGGAAGGATGCGGGTATAGAGGGGCGTTTCCCGCCCGGCGCGGGCAAGCTGGAGGTTTGCACTCCAATTGTAGCCCGCCGTCATGCCGGTGAGCTGCTCAAGCGTGTCATAGGTACCGTTATGGATATGGTGCTGCAGCGGTCTGCCGCGATCCTTGGTCACGAGATCCTGAAACAGATCCTCATGGTTGCCGCGGACTAAGATCGCCTCGTTCCGCTCCATCAGTTCCAAAATACACTCCTGCATAGCCAGCGCCTCTGTCCCCCGGTCGAACAGGTCGCCCAGGAGTACAAGTTTCTTCTCCTCCCTGTCGTCGAAGTATCCGGCGTCAATGAGCGTGCGCTGCATCAGCGAGTAGAAACCGTGTGTGTCAGATAAAACGTAATACTTCATTGTCGATATGACGAGGCCGCCGCAAGTATGGTTCTTTGCGGCGGTCTCTCCGTTCCTCTGTATTTTTGATCAGTACGTGACCCACGAAGACTCAATGGCGGGGGTAATATTCATACTCTTGATCCCGGCGGCCGCATCCATAACGCTGTCCCAGGTAGGGGGCGTGGGCGCCGGCGTCTCGGGCGGGATCTCAACTTCGCCGTTCTGACGTACGACAACGGGGTTTAAGGGATCATAGGCGGGATTTTCCGGCAGAATACCATAGCCGATGATGGAGTAGTCATCCATCGTCAGCACGAATTCCTCCACATAGTCGTAACGGTTGCCTTCTATGGTAAAGAGCCAGCCCTTTTCCAGGTCCACATCGCGAATAATACCCACGTGCTCTGCCTTTTCGTCCATGTCGAAGTCAAAGAAGACAAAGTCACCGCGCCTGGGAGTATATCCCTCGTCCCAGTTTCGGTAAAGGCCGCGCCCGCGCAGTTCTCTGATCCACTCGTTGCAGTGGCAGTTGTAGGGCACAACGCTCGCGGGGATTTCGGCATAATACATGCAGAAAGCAATGAACATCGCGCACCAGTCCCCGTAAGGGATGCCGAACCATGCGCCGTAGCGGGTATACCCTTTGGGATGCCAGGGGTCCTCCGCCACATAGTTCAGCTCGCTTTCGGTATAGCCGAGCTGGCTTTCCGCCACACGCAGCAGATCCTCAGCCCAGTCTCCGGTGAGCGGCATATCGGCAAACATCCGCCACCAATCCACCTCATCTTCAAGGTCGGCTGTCGGATCGCTTTCCCCTGCGAAGCTGAGTTCTCGCTCCATCTGAAGATAGGAGACAACACCATCGCCGGGGTTCATCGTCGGTGTAGGCGCAGGAAGCGGCTCTTCATCAATGTCTTCTTCGATCAGGGGTTCTTCTTCGCTCTCCCCTATGATCTCCGGCTCGTCAATGTACTCCGTCTCTTCCTGTCCGCAGATCAGCACCCGCTCCTGCTCATAGCATTCTTCCCCATGGGTGTGGGCGCCTTCCCCTTCCTCCATGCCGCAAATCATCTGCGGGGTCCAGGTATAGCATTCATCCGTGTGGATATGATCGCCGGTATTGTCTGTACACCAGAGTTCTCCGCGCACATTGCCCCAGCAGGCATCGGTGTGGATATGCCCGGGCCCCTCTTCCAGTTCGCAGACGAGACGATTGCCAACGCTGTAGCAGGCGTCCGTATGGACATGGGGCCCCTCTTCATACAGGTTCCCCTCCTCGGCGCGCGCAGAAGGACAGGCAGGCGCAAGACACAGCACTGCCGCAAGCAGACCGCACACCAGGCGCTGTATGAAATTATACGCTTTGAATACTTTCATTTTCATTTACCTGAGTGCTGCCCATTCCGGACAGCAGAAATATTTAGGCGCATCTGAAATATGATTTTAGGAATATATTATATATCTTCTTTTGCTTACATGCAATTACAAACAATAAACATTTTATGTAAATTTGTAACATGAACTCAACTGAAAGCCGCTCGTAAACTGTGCCGCTACAAATGTCTTGTCTTTTCTGTCGCGCCGGCTTATAATTTTGCAAAATAGGTATTCATACATGATGAAAAGAAGGGCAAAATGAGATACATAGCTTTTGACGTAGAGACCCCGAATCGATACAACAACCGTATGAGCGCCATCGGCATCAGCGTGGTTGAAGACGGACAGATCACTGACGAGTTCTATTCGCTGGTCGATCCTGAGCAGCCTTTTGACTGGTTCAATACGCAGCTCACCGGGATCAGCGAAGAGTCTGTCGCCGATGCGCCGACATTTCCGGAGCTCTGGCCCAGGATCGAACCGCTCCTGTCTTCCGGCATTCTCGCCGCGCACAACGCGAGCTTCGACGTGGGTGTTCTGAGGCACTGCCTGTGCGACTACTGCATCGACTGGAAGGATTCTGCCAAGGGGCTGTGCACTGTCACCATGGGGCGAAGTCTGCTGCCCGGGATCAGCCACAAGCTCAACGACATGTGCGACTACTATGGCATCTGCCTCAATCATCATCGGGCTGACAGTGACAGCCATGCCTGCGCCGAGATTCTGATCCGCTATCTGGACAGCGGCGCGGAACCGGGAAAGTATATCCGCACATTCAGGCTCCGCTGAAGGCGGATGACAGATCCTGTAAAGAAAAGCAATTGAGTAAAAGGAGTATAAGAATTATGATTGACGATATCAGACTGCAGGCGGCACTTGCAATTACAGAGCTGATCGAAAACAGCGGGCTCAAGGCCGGAGAGCTTCTGGTCATCGGCTGCTCTTCCAGCGAGATCGTCGGCGAGCGGATCGGCAAGGGCTCAAGCATGGAAGCGGCAGAGGCCGTGTATGCCGGGATCGCCCCGGTCCTGCGCGAGCATGGGATCCTTTTGGCAGCACAGTGCTGCGAGCATCTCAACCGCGCGCTGATTGTGGAGAACAGCACCGCCGAAAAATTCTGCTGTGAGCCGGTAAATGTCCGGCCCTGGGCACATGCGGGCGGCTCCTTTGCCACAACGGTGTGGGAGCACATGGAGCAGCCTGTCGCTGTTGAGCACATCCGGGCGCACGCCGGAATGGACATCGGCGACACGCTGATCGGCATGCACCTGCGCGAGGTGGCGGTGCCGCTGCGGCTGAGCGTGAAAAAAATCGGAATGGCGAACCTGGTGTGTGCCAGGACACGGCCGAAGTTTATCGGCGGTGAACGGGCGCGCTATGTGGAAGAGCTCAAATAGGATAGGAAAGAGGCATTGCCCGGCCGGAAAAGCTGTCGGGGCAGCGCCTCTTTTGAATGTCTGATGTTTCAGCAGCTGCTGTCAATCTGTGATCACGATGCTCTCGATGACCGGCTGCTGCTCGGGCAGGATTGTCCCGTTGTTATCAACGGGCTTAGCGTCCTTCGCGATCTGCTCAGCCACTTCCATTCCTTCCGTCACGCGCCCGAAGGCCGCGTAGCTGCCGTCAAGGAAGGTGGAGTCCGCAACAGTGATAAAAAACTGCGAGCTCGCGCTGTCCGGGGCGTTCGATCTCGCCATTGAGATCACACCCTTTACATGGCTGATGGGGTTCATCACGCCGTTTTTGGAAAACTCACCCTTAATGGTATCCTTTGCACCGCCTGTGCCGTTGCCCAGGGGATCGCCCCCCTGGATCATGAACCCATCCATGATGCGATGGAAGGTCAGGCCGTCGTAGAATCCGTCCTTTGCTAGCTTGATAAAGTTTGCGACCGTGATCGGCGCGGTCCCTTCATCGAGCTCGAGCTTGATCGTACCATAATCGCGGACCGTGATTTCCGCATGGCGAACCTTCTGAAAGGGCTGGGCACCCTGCTTCGTACCGGAGGTCTGTTTTGAGGCGCAGCCTGTAAGCAGCAGAATCAGTGCCGCGATCAAGATGATTGTTTTTTTCATTGTTCTCTCCTTGTTTTCGGAATTGCTTTAAGGCATAAAACATTATAGCATATTCCGTTCGGATTGAACACGAAATCTTCCCGCTCCGCAAAACATTGCCGGGACCTTGTCAACAGCGCCTCGGAGACGATATAATACGTATTGCATCTACAAGCACGGAAGGAGGAAAACAAGGATGGCATCAACAAAAGCATATCTGGACTTTGTGCTGGAACAGCTTGCGGGGCTGGATACGATCTCCTACCGCCCGATGATGGGCGAGTATGTCCTCTATTGCGGGGGAAAAGTGGTCGGCGGCGTGTATGACGATCGCCTGCTGCTCAAGCCCACGGATGCTGCCCTGCGCCTGATGCGTGAGGAAGGGCTTGATATGCCGATGGAGCTTCCCTATGCGGGTGCGAAGGAAATGCTGCTGGCCGACGTAGATCGCCGGGAGCTGCTGTGCCGGATGGTCC
>JBGUQD010000192.1:0-11792 GCA_045130755.1 Candidatus Limivicinus sp.
GGGCACCTCGCGCAGGATGGTGTGCACCTTGTCGCGGTCAAAGCCCATCATGAAGGTGACCATGGAGTTCTCGTCGGTGATGACGCACTTGTCGGAATAGGCCTTGTCGTTGCCCACACGGCGGTCGCCGCGGAAGCAGTTGGCGATGGCCTGGGTCACGTCGGCGATGACGAAGTTGAAGGAGGTGTGGGCGATGCGCAGCGCCTCGTCACGAAGGCCGATGGTGAACTTGTCCATGCCGTGGGGCACGAAGAGGTAGCTCATCATCCAGCGGTAACGGAAGAAGCCCTTGACGTTGCGCGGGACGATGATAAACCTGCCCAGCACGCTCAGCAGATAGAGCCAGCGGGTGTAATCGTAAAAGGTGTCCTTCACGCCGCGCCACTCACGCCGCGCGCGGACCTTCAGCTTTTCATTATAGATTTTGCCGGGGGACTGTTCGCCCGCGCGGCGGACGGGATTGATGATCTTCTCGACAGTCTTCATGCTCTCCCACCTCTCTGAATATTCTTGATCTCAATGCTCTCCACGAAGGCCTGCACGCGGGTGCGCATCTGGCCGGAGGAGGAGGCAATGTTGTAAGGCCGGTCGACAGACAGCACGGGGAAGCCGTAGTCCGTGTTCAGCATGGCGGCGCCCAGGGTGCGCTCGTAGGCCCAGGGATCGCAGAACTTAACCTGCTCGTAGATGATGCCGTCGGCGTTGTAGTCCTTGGCAAGCTGGGCAACATAGCGCTTACGGTCGTAGACCTTCTCGAGGTTCATCATGCGCGGGCACTGGCAGTTCTGGATGTAATGGCGGCAGACCTGCGTGAGGGCATCTTCCTCGTCATTGAGGACGATCTCGGTGCGGCCGGGGTAGGAGCCGAAGCAGAAGCGGTCGCAGCAGACGAAGGCGCCCTGCTCCTCAATGAGCTTGACGAAGCCGGAATCGTCCACCTCGGAGCCGACCAGCAGGACTCTCGCGCGCCAGGGTCTGTCGTCCGGCTCGCGGGTCCTGAGCTCTTCGAGAGTCTCCTCAAGCTTGTCGAGCACCAGGTACTTGGGACATACGTAGGTGGCAAGACACAGGACATGGAACTCATAGCCCGTGATGCGGGGCTTTTCTTCCTTGCGGAACTCGCCGATTTCGCGGATGACGCGGCAAAGGCGGTTGTGCTTTTCGACCGCCTCGCGGATGGCGGCGTCGGAAGTGTCCACACCGTAGTTTTCATGCAGCGGCTTGAGGATGTGGTTTTTGCACTGAAGCACAGCGAGATTAACGTCGTTTTCTGTATTCTTGAAGGCAATCTCCATGTATTCATGGAAGAACTTCGGGTTGCCCTTGCCCATGGTCTCCAGCAGCTCCATGTTCTCGACGGCGCGGTTGATCATGGTGCAGCCGTCGGGCGTGATGACGCAGTCGGAGAAATTGAAGCCGCCCTCGATGGCGCGCTCCAACAGTGCGCGGCTCGGCTCACAGAGAAGGTTCGTCATGTAGTAGGTCGCGATATCCAACGATCCGGTGTTCGGCGCGGACAGGCGGATGGAGACGCAGTCACCCAGATTCAGCAGCGGCTCCGGCACGTTCTCACAGGTGTAGGAAACGCAAATTTTCCCGTCCTCTTTCGCCTTGACGATCAGCTCGTTATTGGCCTCCTGCAGGAGCTTTTCAAAATAGTTCAGATATTTCAGATCTCTCATTTGTCTTGTTTTCTCCCCCACTTTCGGTCTGTCAGGTAATCATAACAGAAATGGCGGATCGCTCCGCCATGATGGTATGTATATTTTAAGAAAAAATGAACAGATTGTCAATTGCCTGACGGGTTAGCGGGGGTAAAATGGGGATGTTCACCAATCGCCGCCTTTCACATTTGGTTGATTTTAATAAGATAAAAGCGTCCGGTGTATGGACAGCACCGGACGCTTTATCTTTACAATTTTTGATGCTATATCAGGTTATCTGCTTACGCGATCTTGGTAAGCTGCGGGACATAGACGCTGTCCCTCCAGCTGCCGACAAAATAGTTGAACTGCGCCTGGTCGAGTTGCTCATCGTAGTCCCCCGGCTCATAGCTGTAACCTTCTGTCTGGTGGTAGTAGCCGTCGTTCCCCTCGCCCATGAACCAGGTCATGGCAGACTCGACGGGGACAAGATAGCTTCCATACACACGGTTGATGACAAAAATGCTGTTGCCCGCACCGTTGGAGCCCTCGTTGAGGAGCGAGCCGTCCGCACGCAGGTAGTAGCGGCTGCGAGCCTGGCTGCACGCAAGCTGGACAGGCTGTCCGTCTGCCAGCGTGTACAGATCGTAGACCATGCCGTCGGAGAAGCTGTTTGTTCCGAGTCCCCCGACGACGAGTTCAGGCGTGCCGTCGCCGTTTAAGTCCAGCAGGGCATAGCCCGCGTTCTGGCTATAGGCGATCATCTCGGAGATACCGTTATCCCAGGCGTACTCCGCCGTGTTGTTGCCGCTTGTGTAGGCGCCATAGTACTTGGAGAGAACCGGTCTATAGGCTGCCACAAAGTCATCCACATGGATCGTGGCAGGTGTGGTGACGGCGCTGCCGCCGGGGCCGTCAAAACGGGCCTGCACGCTCCAGCCGTCAAGCGAGAGGGGCACACCGCTCACGGCCAGGGTATCTTCGGGCAGGACCTGAATCTGAAGGCCGGGGTTTTCCTCCATGGCCTGTTCGACAGTATAGCTCTGTCCCTGGGGGCTTGTGAGCAGCCAGGTAAGGGAAGTCGCATTGTCTGCATGGGCGATGAACCAGGTCTTGCCGCCGACGGAAAGGGACTCGCCGGTGGGATTTTTGGTGATGGTCACGGGGCCGCTCACCTGGGGCTGGGGTGTTGCCTGTGCCTGCTTCTCAAGCTGGGTCCAGCTCAGGGAAAGGGTCCCCGGCTCCTGACCGGAGAAAGCATTGCGCTCGGCATTGTTCCAGGCGTCCTCGGAAATCTCGGCGCCGTTTGCGTCGAAATAACGGATCGTCGAAGTCCCCTGCTCGTTGTATACCTCATCCTTGGAGGCCAGGGTCTTCACATCGATCCGGCCGTTTTCCAGGCAGAAGCTGTCAAACCCGATCCAGTAGTGCGCCGCGCCGTCTCGCATATAGTCCAGGCAGACATAGGTCCGGCGCCCGCTCGCCGGATCGCGGTAATACGTCATCGTGTCCTTGATGATGTCGGGCCAGGCTTCACCCTCGCCGGTATTGTCCGGGCACAGGGTCAGGCCGGTATAGTTTTCGTTGACCTCCCAGACATTGACCCAGGTATACAGCCCCGTTCCCTGCAGTGAGGCGAGCAGGATCTCGAGCCTGCCGTTTGCGTCAAGGTCGGTGATGGCGGAAAACCAGGTTTCGTATGCAAGATCGGGCTCCCAGACATTCCGGCTTCTCTCGATCAGCGCGCGCTGGTCACTGTCGGGCATGGGGGTGGGAGTCGGTGCAGGCGTCGGGGTCGGGGTTGGCGCCAGGGTTGGCGCGGCAGCGTAGATATCCTGCGTTGGGGTCGGGGCGGGTGTATTCACCGGTGCCGGTGCCTTTGCCGCACATGCGCTCAGCAGGGCAGCACTCAGAAGCACCATCGGGATCAGTTTGAAAAAGGAATGTCTCATTGTCATCCTCCTTTTTGATACTTTACACTAATATTTGACGTATTGCTTGCACAAATGCCGGGAAGAAAACAGATGTTTTGACGTGTAAGCAAGCAATCGTCCTTCATTCCGAGGGAGCTTCCCCGGCCGGCCTCTTCATTGCGAACAAGTGACATCGGTCACTCTCTCGCAATGACGCAAAACGCACACGGTACTTTTACGATTGATATTTCACTATGTTTATGCTATGGGGATCATTTCAAAATTCACAGAACTATTATCCAGCTGCTCCCTTATGGAGAACAAATCTGATTCGTTAATTTCAATATCTGCATCGTGATTGCCGAAATAATCAGATTTTGATTCAAAAAACTGATAAGCTTTTCCGTCATCATATACATACCCGACTTTAAGTATCATCGTATCATCAACAACCTGATATACTAAAAAAACCGAGTATGCTGCCCCGCCTGAACCACTATAAAAAATACTTCCATCGGAGAGTAATTTATATACAGTTCTTTCGCCGCTTGTCGCTAATCGTACTGGTGCTCCATCACGCAATGTAAACAAATCATAAATGACTTTTCCTGCGTAGTATTCGGAATCAGGTGATCCCACCAATAATTCCGGTATCCCGTTTCCATCCAAATCTTTTAAGCAATAGCCAAATGAACCTCCGTATCTTGCTAAATAACTTACACCAACAGTCTCATAACTTAACAGATAATCACCACTGGAAGTGATATCTCCAGATGGACTATCACCGTATGCTTTTATCGAATAATCATAATAAGTCTTAAGCACGGGCCAATATACGCTAATCCAGTCGTCCACGTGGATCACGGCAGGCGCGGTCACGGCGCTGCCGCCGGGGCCGTCAAAGCGGGCCTGCACGCTCCACCCGTCGACGGAGACCGGCACATTGCTCACGCCCAGGGTATCCTCCGGCAGGACCTGGATCTGAAGACCGGGGTTTGCGGCCATGGCCTGTTCGACGGTGTAGCTCTGTCCCTGGGGGCTGCTGAGCAGCCAGGTAAGGGAAGTCGCATTATCGGCATGGGCGATGAACCACGTCTTGCCGCCCACGGCAAGAGATTCCCCGGTGGGGTTCTTGGTGATGGTCACGGGGCCGCTCACCTGGGGCCGAACAGTATTCGTCGGCTGGGGCACGGTCTGGGCCTGCTTTTCAAGCTGCGTCCAGTTCAGAGTCAGCGTCTGCGTCCCCTGCGTCTGAGCGGCAAAGGCAACGCGCTCGGTGTTGTTGAAGGCCTCCTCGTCAATTTCCGCGCCGTCAGCGTCGTAATAATGAATGACGGAGGCTCCTTGTTCGTTGTATCTTTCGTCCTTGGACGCCAGCGTTTTCACGTCGATCCGGCCGTTTTCCAGGCTGAAGCTGTCAAGTCCCGTCCAGTAATGGGCCGCGCCGTCACGCATATAATCTTCGCAGTAATAGGTATAGCGCCCGCTCGCAGGATCACGATAAGCGGTCAGTGTCTCCTTGATGATATCGGGCCAGGCTTCGCCCTCGCCGGTATTGTCCGGGCACAGGGTCAGGCCGCTGTAGTTTTCGTTGACCTCCCATACATTCACCCAGGTATACAGCCCGCTGCCCTGCAGAGAGGCAAGCAGGAGCTCGAGCCTGCCGTTGTGGTCAAGATCCGTGATTGCGGAAAACCAGGTTTCGTACTCAAGATCAGGCTCCCAGACGTTCCGGCTTCTCTCGATCAGCGCCCGCTGGTCACTCTCGGGCATGGGGGCGGGAGTCGGTGCAGGCGTCGGGGTCGAGGCATAGATGTCCGTTCTGGGCGTCGGCGCGGGCGTCTGCACCGGCTGCAACGGTTTCGCGGAGCAGGCACACAAAACGAGTACGCTTAAAAACACCGCCGGGATCAATTTGAAAAAGGAATGTCTCATGGCAAACCTCCTGTTATCCGATATGATTATCAGACGCTGTGTTTTCAGAAAGGTTCCGGGAAAGCAGCGCCACTCTCCCGGAATCCTTCATCATTCGGTTTCGGCGCGAACCCGTTCGGTCCTCGAAAGGCAAGCCGCAGCTATACACTTCCGGATTTGTATAATACTATCACAATTCCTCTTTCAGCACAAGCGAGAACGGAAAAAGCAGCCCGAAAAACGGCCCTGCATCCGAATTGCCGAGGCTGATCGGACGCCATGCTGTTTGTCAGTTTCACTGAGATTGTCCATATATCGCTCGCGTGCGCGTAAAACAGAATACGTAGGAAAAAAGTTCAAAAAACTTAAACAAAGGGCTTGATTTTTTTGTCGTATTGTACTAATATGGCTTTTGGGATATGAACTTTTTGTGAATACCCGTACACCCAATTTTTTATAGGAGGAAGAAAAAAAATGGTTAGCTTTTTCCTGTGCCTCGCTGTCCTCATCTGCGGCTATCTGTTCTACGGCAAAATCGTAGACAATGCCTTTAATCCTGATGACCGTGAGACTCCCGCTGTCGCCATCAACGACGGCATCGACTACGTTGTCCTTCCCCAGTGGAAGCTGTTCATGATTCAGCTTCTGAACATTGCCGGCCTCGGCCCCATCTTCGGCGCCCTGTCCGGTGCCATCTGGGGACCCGTTGTGTTCCTGTGGATCACCTTCGGCACCGTGTTCGCCGGTGCTGTGCATGACTACTTCGCCGGCATGCTGTCCGAGCGCAATAACGGTGCCTCCATCTCCGAGGTCACCGGCATCTACCTCGGCGGCACCATGAAGAACGTCATGCGCGTCTTCTCCGTCATCCTGCTGATCATGGTCGGCACCGTGTTCGCAGTCGGCCCTGCCGGTCTGCTGGTCACCCTGTTCAAGAACAGCGGCGTCGAGAGCGGCATCGTCCTCAACTCCGCTTTCTGGCTCGCCATCATTCTCTGCTACTACTTCATCGCAACCTTCATCTCCGTCGACAAGGTCATCGGCAAGATCTACCCCGTGTTCGGCATCTGCCTGATCATCATGGCCATCGGCGTCGGCTTCGGCACCGTTGCCCACGGCGGCATTCCCGAGATCTTCAACAACTTCAAGAGCCTGCACCCGAAGGGAACCCCGATCTGGGCCTTCATGTTCATCACCGTTGCCTGCGGCGCTATCTCCGGTTTCCATGCTACCCAGTCTCCTCTGATGGCCCGCTGCCTCAAGAGCGAGCGTCAGGGCCACTTCGTGTTCTACGGCGCCATGGTCGCCGAGGGCATCATCGCTCTGATCTGGGCTGCTGCCGGCGTCACCCTGCTGGGTGTTGACAAGCTGCAGGAGATGGGCGGCGGCAACGCCAACTCCGTCTACACCATCTGCACCATGACCATGGGCAAGGTCGGCATCATCCTCGCCATGCTGGGCGTTATCGCCTGCCCCATCACCTCCGGTGACACCGCCTTCCGTTCCGCCCGTCTGACCCTGGCCGACTGGTTCAAACTCGACATGGGCAACTGGAAGACCCGTCTGCTGCTCTGCATCCCCGTGCTGGGTATCGGCGCCATCCTCGGCTTCGGCAATACTCTGAAGCACGCTGTTGAGGTTGAGAAGATCGTTGACGGCAAGGCCGAGATGGTCACGCAGATGGTTTCCTACATCGACTACCAGATCATCTGGCGTTACTTCTCCTGGTCCAACCAGACCCTGGCTATGATCGTCCTCTGGGCCGGTGCCATGTACCTTGCCCAGAACAAGCGCAACTACTGGATCTGCGCCGTCCCCGCGACCTTCATGAGCGCTGTCTCCATGACCTACTTCATGATGGCCGGCGAGTGCATGGGCCTCATCGCCTTCTTCAAGAACAATGCCAAGGTCGGCTACCCCGTCGGCATCATCTTCGCCGTTGCCTGCCTTGCTCTGTTCCTGAGCAAGGCCAAGAACGCCGCTGCCAAGGCCGCAAAGGTCGCGTAATCAACGGCCCTTGCTGAACGGCAAAACATAAGCAAACAAGGGGCTGTGAAACTTCACAGCCCCTTATCCTTTGATCGTTTTGAGCGAAGCGAAAAAACTGCCCGTTCTTTCGTTTCGCTGAGGATGACAGGACTTTTCAATGACAGATCTTTTTGATATAATCATCCCGCAATTGAATTCAGGAGGAATCCCATCATGATCTTTAAGCCCTCCCCCATCGGCAGCAGGACACTGACGCCGGAGGTTTTGGCGGCCGACCGAAAAGCCAGCCGCAAGTTCGGACCCTGCGGCGTCGGCAAAGAGGCGCTGTATATGGGCACAAATTACATCGACCGCTGCTTCTACATCCCCTGGAGAGAGGTCAAGCGCGTATTCAAGCGCGTGGCCATGAGCCCGGGTGCGTATACCGGCAAGGGCGTCTTCGGCGCGCTTGCGTATCTGGTGGTGCAGTACGGCAACGGCAAGGAGAAGCAGAGCCGCTTCCGCCTTGAGGCAGACGTGGATCGCCTGTTGGCGCTTGTCGAGAAGGAGCATCCCGGCATCCCCACCCACTCTGCCAAAGCCGAGCGCAAGCTTGTCGACGCCGAAGCTCAGGAGGCAAAGCGCTATCTCAAGGAGCTTCCCCCCGAAGCCGGAGAGGCCGTTCACGAGCTGACGCAGGCAAAGGTCTATCTGGAAGAGCGCCCCTCCCTTTCCAATGTTCTCGCCGCCGCCGCCAAACAGAAGCGCATTGTGGACAACATCAAGCCCTCTTACCGCATCGCGGGCGCGGCGATGGGCATTGTAAGCATTCTCGCGGTGATCTACGGCGTTTACGCGCTGTTGATGCACCGGACGGCGGCGACCTATTTCCTGCTCGGCGGCGCGGCGCTGTTCTTCTTTGCCCTGTCGGCCAACATGCTGCCGAACAGGTGGAACAGCAAAAAGCGCGGGCAGGAGGACTGGGACAATGCGCTGAACGACATGCGCGAGTATCTCGCCGAAAAGCCGGACTTTCCCGTGCCCGCACAGTACGCGCATCCCATTGTGCTTGAGCGCATGATCCGCACCCTGCGCGAGGGCAAGGCCAAAACCACAGCCCAGGCTTATACAACCATGAAGAAGGATCTCAAGGCCCTGAACAACACGGTCAAGGTCTCGCAGAGTGAATACGATGAGGTCGTGAAGATCAAGCCTCTGTTCCTGGTGTGCGATTACGCGGACAACGTGTAGTCAAATGCGAACAATGTTCGCATTTGAAGTCTCGCGCTTATCGCACGCGGCGAGGCGTAATACGCCGCGTTTGGTCGGCGCGAGGGTTTGCTTTGCTCACCTATGGTGTTTTTGACGAAGCAAAGCTCCCTCAAAAACGGATTGTCCTTTTTGCAGAGATATGAGTGAGTATTCTATCTATTATTCAGAGAGGTGAACAGTTTGGATCAACTCTATACTTTTCTTGAATCCGAGGGTGTGGACAAGGGGCTGCTGGAGGGCGTGAAAGCCTTCCGCGCAAAGTACCCGACCGAGGCGGAGAATGCGCCGCGTGTGCCCGACCCCGAATACTTCTACTACGGTAAGAAGACCTGGGAGCTGGCGCTCGCCGCCATGCTCGCGGGCAAAAACCTTCTGCTGGCAGGCCCCAAGGCCACCGGCAAAAACGTGCTGAGCGAAAACCTGGGGGCGCTCTTCGGCCGTCCCGTCTGGAACGTCTCCTTCCACATCAATACCGACGCTTCCTGGCTCGTCGGCACCGATACCTATGACGGCAGCAAGGTCTCCTTTCGCCCCGGCCCCATCTGGCTTTGCGCGGCGAAAGGCGGCTTCGGCATCCTCGACGAGATCAACATGGCAAAAAACGAGGCTCTGGCGGTACTGCACGCAGCGCTGGACTTCCGCCGCAGTCTCGATGTGCCGGGCTACGAAAAGACCGACCTGCGGCCCGAGACCCGCTTTATTGCCACGATGAACTATGGCTACGCGGGTACGCGCGACTTGAATGAAGCACTGACGAGCCGCTTTGCCGTACTCGACATGCCAATCATTTCCGAGGAGAATCTGCAAAAGCTCATTTCCCGCCGCTATCCCGGCATCAGCGTGAAGATCTGCGACCAGCTTGTGAAGCTCTATGGCGAGCTTGAACGCAAGGCCGAGAGCGCCGAGATCTCCGACGCAGCGCTGGATCTTCGCGGTCTGCTGGACGCCATCGCACTCATGGAGCAGGGGCTGAAATCCGGCGACGCACTGGACATGTGCATCGTCAACAAGAGCTTTGACACATACGAGCGCGGCCTCATCCGGGATGTGATCAACGCCCGCATTCCTGCCGACCTCACCCGTGAGGTCGTCTTCCCGCAATGATCAAGAAAAACTACACGGGCGCTGCCCGCCGCGCCCGCAATATCATCTGGAACGCCGCCGGGCGCTATGACTTTGATCCGCCCTTCATGGCCTTTTTCGCCAACGGCCACCCGGATCAGTATTTCAACATGGTCGCAGGGCTTGTGCAGAAATGGCTGGACATGCCGAAGCTGTGGGACTTTTTCCTCAGCTACGAGGGGGACCGTCGCGCCGATGAGTTTGACGATCTCCTGTGGCTGGGGCTTGAAAACTGCGTGTACGAGAAGGAAGTACGGGAGCGTCCCATTCTTGAAAGCCTGCGCCGGGAGCGCGGCAGGCTCTTCTTCGTCGAACAGCAGCAGATGTCCGTGCAGCAGATGGAATACCAGAGCATGCCGGTCTATAACCAGCAGGAATACCGCTGGGCCGGCGTATGCGGGCGGCGCGTGCCGCTGCTCTCGCCGCGTGAAAAGCGCATGGCCGAGGCCCTGCTCTTCTCCGGTGAACTCGATACCGACGGGGTGATCGCCGCCATGCGGGGCTTTCTGCAGGGCTTTTTCCGCTTCACCCCGGGCGACGAGATCAAGGTCCACAAGGCAACACCGCTGGCAAAGTTCCTCCTGAGGCACGAACACAAACGTCATGACCGCCTGCTGGTGCGCACCGGCACCGGTGAGGGCAACCATCCCAAGGCCGTGCAGCAGCGCCATGCGGGCCTTGGCCGCCATGTGGGGTCGGGACCGGAGGACGAGGAATACATCCGCGCGGTGTTCGGTCGCTGCACTTTGTCAGAGCAGGAGATGCGTATTCTTGAAAATGAACTCTGCATCGGGGACGACGGGTACTGCCGCCTGTGGGTGACAAAGGGCGAGAGCGTCGATACAGCGAACCGTGACGCCCTTGAGGTCCGGGAGAGCGCCGCAAGACAGAAGGCCAACAACGAGACCTTCTGCGCAGACCACGCTTCCATGATTGAGAGCAGCGTCCGAGCCCTGGCAACACGGATCGACACCATCTTTTCCTCTTACTTCAAGCACATCCCCGAAGACGCCCGCGGCGGACGTATCCGGCCTGAGGCCGCCTGGCGGCTGCCGGTGCTGGACGACACAATGGTCTTTCTCAAGGACGGTGAAGAAACCGATCCTGAGATCTGCGTCGACCTGCTGCTGGATGCTTCCCAGTCCCGCATGCACTCGCAGGAGGTATTGTCCGCGGAAGGATTCATCATCGCGAGGAGCCTTGAGAAAATCCATGTTCCCGTGCGCGTCTGCGCTTTTCGCAGTATTCGGAGCTACACAGTGCTGGAGATTTTAAAGGACTGGAAGGATCACGACTGCCGGGGCCTGCACCGCTACTTTGCGGGCGGCTGGAACCGGGACGGGCTTGCCATCGAGACTCTGGCCCGCCTCAATGACGCCCCGCAGATGCAGGGCAGACAGCGCATCCTGCTGGTACTCACGGACGGCAGTCCCAACGACTCAACGCCCCTCCCCTCTTCCGGGCTTCTGATGGAGCGCGAGTACGAGGGCGAGGCCGCCGTCAAATCCGCGCAGGACGCGGTGAAACGGCTCCGGGAAAACGGCGTTCGCGTTGGGGCAGTCTTCCACGGCAACAGCTCCCATCTTGAAAACCTACACCGCATATACGGTCATGCCTATGTCCGCATCCAGAAGGCCAACCAGCTTGCCCAGGGTGTGAGCGACCTGCTGCTCATGCTCCTGCGCGAAATACGGACGGATTAATAAAGGGACGGCTCCAGCCGTCCTTTTGTTACGCTAAAACAGCCCCTGTCGTTTCCGACAGGGGCTGCTGTTTTTTTGTGTTGGATGCTTGGAAGCAATCCGCCACGCTTAATTACTCGTTGATGCCGATAACAACACCGGAGCCGACGGTACGGCCGCCCTCACGGATAGCGAAGCGGAGGCCGTTCTCGATGGCGATGGGGGTGATCAGCTCGACGTCCATGTCGACGTTGTCGCCGGGCATGCACATCTCAACG
>JBGUQD010000193.1:0-13774 GCA_045130755.1 Candidatus Limivicinus sp.
CCTGTTTTTCAAAAGTCTCTTTCATAAAAAAATCCCCTTATCATTTGATTAAATAATAAGGGGAATGTCTCAAATTTACAATGGGTTAATCGCATAACCTTCATCGCATTATTCAGATCTTAACACCTATCTTTTCTTTTTACAACGCCTTAAGTCCTTTTAAATCTCGAAAGATTATCTCTTGCTGAACTGTCGAAGCGTTAAGAAAACGTGCCGGGGGCACGTTTTTAGCTTCGAAAGCGGCGGGCGAAGCGCCCTTCGGGCCGCTTCGCGGCGCTGATTGAAATTAGCCGCCCGCCGCATAAAAAAACAGACGCTCCGAAAGGAACGTCTGTTGTACGTTTCGATTAACGCTTGCTGAACTGCGGAGCGCGGCGGGCGGCTTTGAGACCGTACTTTTTACGCTCTTTCATTCTCGGGTCGCGGGTGAGGAAGCCGGCGGCCTTGAGGGCGGCGCGGTAGCTCTCATCGACGACGAGCAGGGCGCGGGCGATGCCGTGGCGGATGGCGCCGGCCTGACCGGAAACGCCGCCGCCGGCGACGGTCGCTTCAATGTCGACCTTGCCGAGGGTGTTGGTGGTGACCAGGGGCTGACGGACGATGAGCTTCAGGGTCTCGAGACCAAAGTAATCGTCGATGTCACGGCCGTTGATGGTGATTGCGCCGGAGCCGTTGGGAATGAGGTGGACGCGGGCGACAGAAGACTTTCTGCGGCCGGTGCCGTACATATAGGGCTTCTTGGTCTTGTAGGTTGCCATAGTTCTTTACCTCCTCTTAGCGATCCCAGACTTCGGGCTTCTGGGCGGCGTGGGTGTGCTCAGCGCCGGCGAAGATGCGCAGACGCTTCAGCTGCCACTGCGCGATGGTGTTCTTCTGCAGCATGCCGCGGACAGCCAGACGCATCGCGAGCTCGGGCTTCTTCTGCATCAGGATCTTGTACTGGGTCTCTTTCAGACCGCCGGGGTAACCGGAGTGGGTGCGGTAGTACTTCTGCTCCAGCTTCTTGCCGGTGAGGACGGCGTCCTTGGCGTTGATGATGATGACGTAATCGCCGCAGTCAACGTGGGGGGTGTAGTCGGTCTTGAGCTTGCCGCGGAGAAGATCGGCGGCGAGGGCAGCGGTCTTGCCCATGGGCTTGCCGGCTGCGTCAAGGATGTACCATTTGCGTTCAACGGTCTCCTTGGTGAGCATGGTTGTGGACATGTGATTGCCTCCAATATAGAATCAATTGTTTTGACTTGTTTCAGGGCGCGGAACGGTTAACGGGTCCCGTCCGGCGCGCTCCACTTTTATACCACAGGGGAAGGAAACTGTCAACAGCGAATTTAATTTAGAAATTAGAAACTCAAAAAATCGCGCAAAAACTCGCAAAATCTATTGAATCCTTCAAACAGTTTTTCAAACCGGAAAGCCTTTGACAATTGCCCGACGCTTCGCTACAATAGGGAGAACAGAGAAAGGCGGGGATTGGCATGGACAAGGCTCTCAACGAATTTACCGGCACCGTGCGCCGCGCGGTGGACGACTACGATATGATACAGGAAGGCGACAAGGTGGCGGTCGGCGTGTCCGGCGGCAAGGACAGCATGCTTCTGCTCCTGGCCCTCAACCACCTGAAAAGCTTTTACCCGAAGCCCTTCGAGCTTTCCGCCGTGACCATTGAGCTGGGCTTTGAGGGCATGGATTTTACACCCGTGAAGGACATGTGCGCAGAGCTGAACATTCCGTATGCCTGCCTCAAAACCGACATTAAGGAGATCGTCTTCGACGTGCGTAAGGAGGACAACCCCTGCTCGCTCTGCGCCAAGATGCGCCGCGGCGCTCTCAATGACTACCTGCGTGAAAACGGGATCGGCAAGCTAGCCCTCGGCCACCACTTTGACGACGCGGTGGAGACCTTCATGATGAGCCTTCTGTTTGAAGGGCGCATCAGCTGCTTCCGGCCTGTGACCTACCTTGACCGCTCCGGCATCACGCAGATCCGGCCCCTCATCTACTGCGGGGAGCAGAAGATCACAAATCTCGCCGCGCAGCTCAATGTCCCGGTCGTTGAGAATCCGTGTCCCCAGGACAAGACCAGCAAGCGCTGGGAGATCAAGCAGATGCTCAAGACCATGAGCGCCGACTATCCGGACATGAAGTCCAAAATCTTCGGGGCCATGCAGCGAAATCCTCTTCCCGGGTGGCAGCCGAAGGAGAATTGGAGATTGAACCGATAATACAAAACCGGCAGGGCGGAGGCCCTGCCGGTAGTCTTTTTCAACTGTTTACTTGTTGACGAGATGGATCTCGAATCCGCCGTACTCGCCCTTGAGGTAGACAAACTTGGGCGCACCCTTTTCATTGAAAGTAATGGAATCTTCGTTAAACTCCACACCCTGGCGGCCCAGGTGGTAGATGCAGCGCTCGACGCTGTTGGTCTTGAAGCCGATATGACCCATGGTGCCGGGGCCCTTGTGGCTCATGAACTCGATGGCGTTGTCGGCGGCGAACCAGGACTTGCCCGTGTCGCGCGGGGACAGACCCAGCATGCAGCTGACGAGCTTGGCAAGGCGTTCGGCCTCTTCGCGGCTTTCGGTGTTGACGCCGACGTGGGCAAGCTCGATGCCCAGCATGACCTTCACGGCTTCCTTGCAGATGGCGGTGATCTCATCCCAGCACTCGCCCTCGATGAGGTCCTTCTTGACCATCCAGGTGCCGCCGCAGGCGACGATCTGGGGGAAGGAGAGGTAGTCCATCATGTTCTTGGTGTTGACGCCGCCGGTGGGCATCCACTTGAGCTCGCGGTAGGGGCCGGCCAGGGCCTTGAGCTTCTTGATGCCGCCGTTATCTTCGGCGGGGAAGAACTTGACAACCTCGAGACCCAGGGACATGGCCTGCTCCATCTCGCCGCCGGTGGCGGTGCCGGGAAGCATGAGCGCACCCTTGTCGAGACCGTACTTGACGGTGTCGGGGTTGAAGCCGGGGGTGACGATGAACTGGGAACCGGCAGCCAGCGCGCGGTCCAGGCGCTCGCGGCTGGTAACGG
Source organism: Candidatus Limivicinus sp. (assembly GCA_045130755.1). Classification (GTDB taxonomy): domain Bacteria; phylum Bacillota; class Clostridia; order Oscillospirales; family Oscillospiraceae; genus Limivicinus. The sequence continues at coordinate 3,029 of JBGUQD010000193.1, forward strand.
TGCCGGCGCCGACCACCATGTCGGGAACCTCGGCAGCGATGGCGCGGATGGCTTCCTCGGCGGCGGCGGTGCGGAAGGTGACCTCAGCGGCGTTCAGGCCGCCGGCGACCAGAGCTTTGGCGAGGGGGACGGCTTTCTTGGCGTCGTCAATGGCGATGACCGGAACGATACCGATCTTGGACAGGGTATGCAGAACTTCGTGCATAGGGCATTCCTCCAATAAATTATATGTATATTGAGCCCCGCGGACTCCATGTTTCTATGATGATTGTAGCAGATACTCGGCTTCTTTACAATGCTGAAAACGGACAAATACCCGGCAGATTTCATATCTGCCGGGTATAGCAATCCTTATTTCTTTTCTTCAACAAGTCTCTCGCCAATTTTGTACACATCGCCCGCGCCGACAGTCAGCACGATATCGCCCGGGTGAGCAATGGCGCGCAGGGCGTCCTCAATCACATCAAAGGTCTGGCAGAAGATAGAGCCGTCCACTTCCTTTGCCAGATCCGCCGAGGAGATGCCGATGGTGTTCTTTTCGCGGGCGGCAAAAATCTCGGCAAGGAAGACCACGTCGGGCCGCCGGAGCTGCTCCACGAAATCCGGGAACAAGGCGGCAGTGCGGGAGTATGTATGCGGCTGGAAGACCAGCACGGTGCGCTTGTAGTTGAGCTGCTCCACCGCGTCGAGCAGGACCTTGAGCTCGCCGGGGTGATGGGCATAGTCATCATACACGTCCGCGCCGTTATACTTGCCCTTGAACTCGAAGCGCCGTCCCGCGCCGTTAAAGCCCGCAAGTCCGTACTTGACGGCGGTGGGCCGGACGCCGAGACTGATGCAGGCGGCGGTGGCAGCCAGGGCGTTCTTGACATTGTGTATGCCGGGCACATGAAGGGTGACGTCGGTGAAGAGCTTCCCCTTATAAAGAATATCGAAGTGGGAATTGGCGCCGAGAAATTCAATGTTCGCGGCGGTCACGTCGGCCTTGCTGTTCAGCCCGAAGGTGATGACATGGCCCTGCACATCCCGGACGACCTCCATGGTGTTGGGATCGTCGAGGTTTGCGATCACATAGCCGTCCGCCGGGACGCGCTGAGCGAACAGATGGAAAGAGTGCTTGACGTCGTCCAGATCCTTGAAGAAGTCCAGATGGTCGGCCTCCACGTTCAGCACAACGGCGACCGTGGGATGGAAGGAGAGGAAAGAGTTATAATACTCACAGGCCTCCATGATGATGGTGTTGCCGTGGCCCACGCGATGCCCTGCCTTGAGAAGCGGGAGCGTGCCGCCGATCATGACGGTGGGATCCTTGTCGGCGGCCATCATGATGTGGGTGCACATGGAGGTGGTCGTAGTCTTGCCATGGGTGCCGCAGATGCACAGGGCATTGGCGTAGTCCTTGGAGATGGCGCCCCAGGCCTGGGTGCGCTCAAAGACAGGGATGCCCTTGGCGCGAGCAGCCTGGATCTCAGGATTGTCGTCATGGACGGCAGCGGTGCGCACGACAAACTCCACGTCATCCGTAATGTTCTCGGCATGATGCCCGATAAGCACCTTAATCCCTTTGCGGCGAAGGCTCTCCACATTGGCGCCGTCATTCATGTCCGAGCCCGTGATGTTCAGTCCCATGCCGCTCAGCACCTCAGCCAGAGACGACATGGACACGCCGCCGATGCCGATCAGATGTCCCCGTCTGCCGGGGGACAGAAAGTTGTCAAATTCAGCCATATTACATCTCCGTTATTGATATTGTTCATGCCTGAAAAGGCAGTTGCGGTCAGCAGAAAAAGGTGATAGTATTGATGTGCCAATTTAATCTTGAATCAAGACGGTACCGAATACAGGCACATCAATCATGATTTAAATGCCGTTTCGCTCGCCCCTGGCGGGGCAACCGCGAAACATGGCGAAATTGCTCGCCAATTCATTCAAGAATGAATTGGCGGAGCAATATTATGCTGCTGTTTAATTTTCAATATTATAATACGCTGCCGGGATACTTGCAAGTGCTTCTTTCCCGGGGGAAGGAGGGGATGGACATGGATTCCTGGCAGGCCCTGAAAAGTGAATGTGCCGGATGTCACGGCTGCTCCCTGTGGGAGACGCGGCACAACCTGGTTTTCGGCGTCGGCAATGAGCAGGCGGAGGTCATGTTCATCGGGGAAGGCCCCGGAGAGCAGGAAGACCTGAAGGGTGAGCCCTTTGTCGGTCCTGCCGGCAGACTTCTGGATGACATGCTGAAGATGATCGACCTGGACCGCAGCATGGTGTATATTGCCAACATCGTCAAGTGCCGCCCGCCCGGAAACCGTGACCCGCAGAACATCGAGCAGGATGCCTGCCGCGGCTGGCTCGACCGGCAGATCGCACTGATAAACCCAAAAATCATCGTGTGCCTCGGCCGCATTTCGGCAAAGGCGCTCATCGACCCGGACTTTCGCATCACGCGCGAGCACGGCGCCTGGTACGATATCGACGGCCGCCGCGTCATGGCAACCTATCACCCCTCGGCTCTGCTGCGCGATGTGACCAAGCGGCCCGAGGCATTCATGGATCTTCGCAGTTTGAGAAAGGAAATCAAGGCTGTCTGCGACAGCGTCTATTTATGATCGAGTTTCATGCAATCTCCATATTGGACAAGGAATGGATCGACCGGCACCTCATGTGTGAGGATTCCCCCAGCGCGGACTTTAACTTTGGCAATATGTTCATCTGGGATCAGCACTACCGTCAGCTTGTGTGCGATCTCGGGGAGCGCACGCTTACCAAGGTGCGTCTGCACGGTCATCCGGCCTTTGTCTACCCCATCGGCTGCGGCCCGCTGCGCCCGGCGATCGAATCCCTGCGCGAATACGCAAAAGCGAAGGAATACCCCTTCCTCCTGCGCGGCATCACCGAAAAGCACAAGGAGCTTCTGGAACAGGAGTTTCCCGGCTGCTTCTGCTTCTGTGAGGAAGAAAAGTACGCCGACTATATATACGAAGCACAGAAGCTTGCTACCTACTCCGGCAAAGCCCTGCACGGCAAGAAGAACCACTGCAACCGCTTCGAGGCGGAGCACGAGTGGTCCTTCGTGCCGCTGACAAGGGAGCTCATCCCGGCCTGCGAGCAGATGCTGTCTGCCTGGACCGAGGACAATGCCGAGCGCCTGGATGCCAGCATCGTCTACGAACACGACGCCATTGAGCGCGCCTTCCGGCATTACGAGGAGCTGGGGCTCGAGGGCGGCGTCCTTTATGCCGAGGGGAAGATCCTGGGCTTTTCCTTCGGCGAGATGACAAGCTCCGACACCTTCAACGTACACGTGGAGAAGGCCGCCGCGGACGTAAACGGCGCATACCCCATGGTATGCCGCGAGCTTGTCCGCATGCTCATGGAAAAGCACCCGGAGCTTGTCTGGATCAACCGTGAGGACGATATGGGGCTCGAGTCCCTGCGCAAATCAAAGGAGTCATATAAGCCGGCATATCTGTTGAAGAAATATGCGGCGCAATGGATTGGAGAAGAGTAATGACTGATTACACGCTGCGTGAATACCGCGCTTCGGATATTCCGGCCCTGTCCTTCCTTTGGCGGGACGTGTTCGGTGATCCGCTGCCCTTCACAGCGGAATTTTATGCGCTGCTGCCGGACATGGGCTCGGCGGTCGTGGCGGAGATGGACGGCAAGCTCGTGGGCGCGGCCCATGTATTGACGGGTTTCGAACTCGTCGGCAAGCGCAGAAAGGCGCCGATTGTGGGCTATATCTACGCTGTCATGGTGGACTCCCGGTACCGCAGTCTCGGCATCGGCAAGGCCATTACCATGGAGGCCGCAGCCCTTGCCAAACGCCGCGGAGCGACGCTCCTGTGTACTCTCCCGGCAGACGCGCCGCTCTACGGCTGGTATCACCGCCTGTTGGGCTTCGAGTGCGTGCTGCACCGCAAAACGTTCGAGGTGGGGTGCCAGGCGCTTGCCGATACAATGGAGCTTACGTCGACCGAGTATCTGCACTGGCGCGAAAAGCTGCTGGAGGGGAAGAATCATCTGCGCCCTTCCCAGCCGACCATGGAGTTTCAGCGCCGTTTCTGCAAGTTCTTCGGCGGCGGACTCTATGCCTGCCAGAGCGGCATCTGCACAGCCGAATTGGACGGGGACGTGTGTGTGATCAAAGAGCTCATCACCAACATCCCGGAGGACTGCGTCACCATTGCCGCTTCGGTCGGCAAACTTCTGAACGCAAAGAAGACCGTCTGGTATCTCCCGGCGCGGGAAGGGGAGTCCTACATCTCCGCCCAGCCGGGCAGTATCCCCGCCGACTGCGTGTGGAATCTGGCATTTGACTGAAATCTTTTGATTTTACAAACACGAAACAAATTTTGTATTATCTATGAAACATCTTTCCTGTATTCTATACTTGCAAGCAGGAAAGAACTTCATAAAGAATCAAGTTCTTCTTAAACTATAGCAGAGTGGTCAGGCACTCTGCTTTGGTTTTTTAAACGATAATTAGCGGGGGACGCGTTTTTGCGTCCCCCGCGATGTTTATGTTTATTTCTCAATGATTACCCGGTTGCCGTGGATCTTGAGCTTATGCGAGCAGTAAAGGATTACAGCCTGACTGAGAATGCGCCACTCGCCCTCCTCCAGAACCCTGCGGGAGAGGGAATCGGATGTGTCGTCGGGTTTGACCTCGACGGCGCGCTGGAGGATGATGCTGCCCACGCGCCCGTCCCCGTCGGCAAAGTAGGCGGTGGCTCCGGTGAGCTTGACGCCGCGTTCCAGAACCGCGCGCTGGATGTCGCCTTCGGTATCCTCAAAGGCGGGATACAGAGCAGGAAAGGTGCCGATGATGCGGTTTTTGAACTGATAGGGGATGACGCCCAGGGGCATATCGTAACCTGCCAGAATCACAAGCTCGACATCCATGTCCTTGAGCTTGTTGGCCACGGCCATGCTGTGGCTGGTGGCATTGGGAAACAGCTCCGGGTCAACCACGTAAGCGGGTACGCCAGCGTTCAGCGCGCGCTTCATGGCGTAGGCATCCCGCGCCGTGGAGATGACCGCAACCAGTTCAAAGTCCGGTATTTCCTTAAAATACATAGAGTCCAGGATCGCCTGGAGCCGTGCCCCGTCTCCGGACACCAACGCTGCCGCTCTGATCATGTCGAACCTCTCTGTTTATCCGAATCGCGCCGGCACACTTGCCGAGCGGAGAAAAACACGCTATAATAAACAGCGCCGCCGCGATTATCCGTGTTATGTCGACTTATTATACCGTATACCGGCGCGGCGGTCAAGCGTCAGGAGGCAGGCTTATGACAGAAATTTATGTAATTCGGCACGTCCAGGCTGAGGGAAATCTCTACCGCCACATGCAGGGCCACTGGGATGGGGATGTGACAGCCGTCGGCGTGCGGCAGCGTGACGCTTTGGCCGAGCGTTTCAAGGACATCCCGGTGGACGCAATCTATTCGAGCGACCTGTGGCGGGCACGCTTTACGGCTTCTGCTATCACGAAGTATCACGACCTGCCGATCCGGACGGACAGGCGTCTGCGGGAGATCAATATCGGCCCCTGGGAGGCCGAGCCCTTTGCCAACATTGTCTGGTCGCAGCCGGAACTTTTCAATGCCTTCATGCACGATCAGGAGCACTTTTACCTCGCCGGAGCCGAGACCTATCAGCAGGTGCAGACAAGGGCGCTCGCAGCCCTGTATGAGATCGCAGAGCAAAACCCGGGCCGCACCGTCGCCGTCACGACCCACGGTGTCGCGATCCGCTGCATGCTGACAAAACTGCTGGGAGTCTCGCTCAGCAGTGAAGAGGTACCTATTTTCCAGAATACGGGCATTGCGCATCTGACATATGAGGACGGGCGCTTCACCGTCGATACCATGGACGATGCCGCTCATCTCCCGCCGGAGCTTCAGCGCCGGCTTTTCACCGGAACCACAGCCCTGCGCCATGCGTGCATCGACCCGGCACAGTACCGTGAGATCTACGAAAAATGCTATGCCGACGCCTGGCTTGCCGCACACGGCAATCTCCGCGGCTTTGAGGCGGACACCTACTTCCGCGCAGCCTGCGAACACTATATTCAGGACGATCAGGCCATCATGCTGCTCTACGAAGGAGAGACCTTCGCAGGGCTCATCGACCTTGATACGAAGCGCGGCGAGCACGCGGGCTATGGCTGGATCACGCTGCTTTATCTCCGCCCGGAATACCGGAACCGCCGCCTCGGCGTTCAGCTTCTGGGCCGGGCTGTGACAAAGTACCGCAAGCTGGGCCGCAGCGCCATCCGCCTGCATGTGGCGGAGGACAACAAAGCGGCTCTGGCTTTCTACCGCGCAAACGGCTTTACGGAGCTGTCGCGCACGCCGGGGGCGCAGGCACAGCTTCTGCTGATGGAGAAACGGCTTGACCATGGGCATGTATGACGAACCCGCGCGCATCCTGCGCCCGGAGATCGAGCCCGGCCGCCGCGTGCTGGTGATCTCCGATATCCACGCAAACATCCCATATTTTCAAGGCCTGCTTGAAAAAGTGGGCTTCTGTCGGGACGATGTACTGATCTTAAACGGTGACTTTCTCGAAAAGGGCCCGGAGAGTCTCAAGACCCTGCGGGAGGTCATGGCCCTGACCGAAAAGGGAAACGTGATTCCCATCATGGGCAACTGCGACGACTGGGCCGCCATCTTCTCCATGGACGCCCACTGGGAGAAGAATCTGCAGAAATATCTGCGCTACCGCAGACGCGGCCTTCTGTGGGACATGGCACAGGAACTGGGCCTTGACCCCCTGAACCTGCCGGGCTTTGAGGAGTTCAAGCGCATGCTGGCCGCGCGCTTCCCGGCGGAATTTGCCTTTCTCAAGATGCTCCCGCAGGCGGTGCAGGCCGGGCGCTACACCTTTGCCCACGCCGCCGTTTATCCCGATAAGCCGCTTGAGGCGCATACAGTGGGGGAACTTCTGCGCTGCGACGCCTGGTATAAGCTCGGATATTCCTTTGACGACTGGGTCGTGGTGGGGCACTATCCGGTGATGCTCTACTGCGATGATATCGTCTGCGCAAATCCCATCATTGACCGCGCAAGGCACATCGCCTGCATCGATGGGGCATGCGTGCTCAAGGACGACGGACAGCTCAACTGCCTCATCATCCCGGACATTAACAGTGATGAACTGCGCTTTGAGGCTTACGATCCTTTCCCGGTGCGCACGGTGTTGTGCGATCAGGAAGCGTCTGAGCGCTCGGCTTACATCCGCTGGGGCGACAGCCGGGTACAGGTCCTCGAACGCGGGGAAGAGTTTTCCCGATGCCGCCATGTGCGCACGGGCTATGAGCTCGATATCCTGACAAAGTACCTGTTTACGGATGGGGAGTATACCGACTGCAACGACTGCACGGATTACGTCCTGCCCCTCAAGGCAGGGGATCGGGTCGGTGTGGTGGAGACCTGCTCGCGCGGGTATTTTGTCAAGCACAACGGTGTCTCCGGCTGGTACTTCGGGGCACTTTCGGAGGAATGACATGAAAACAGCAATCGCCGCCGCAGCGCTTTTGTGCCTCGGCATGAGTCTCGCGCTTTTTATAACCATGGGGTTTGACAAGCGCTTTGCCAAAATCGAACATCGCCGTGTGCCGGAAAAACGCCTGTTTCTGCTGGCAGCTCTCCTCGGCGCGCCGGGCGGCCTGCTCGGCATGTATGCGTTCCGCCACAAGACAAGGCACTGGTACTTCATACTCGGCTTCTGGGCCCTGACAGTGCTGCAATTGGGGCTGCTGGGGTATCTTGTATATCGCTTTATGTAACACGGAGGCCCTCCAATATTTATGTAACGTTCCGGACTCGGAGCGCGGAGCGTAACTCCAAACTCCACACTCCAAATTCCACACTGTTTTACATTTCATCGTCCACGATAGCGTCGCTGCGAAACAGCAGGCTTACACACCACAGGGCCGACAGACCTACCAGCGTGTAGATGACGCGGCTGACGGTGGCTGTCTGTCCGCCGAAAAGCCAGGCGACCAGGTCAAAGCGGAACAGACCGATGCTGCCCCAGTTAATGCCGCCGATGATGGTCAGTGCCAGCGCAATCCGATCCATAAGCATATGCAATAGGCTCCTCTCTTGTTTGGGGAAACGTCGACGGAACCGGCGCTTCCTTTGGATTCCCGCTTATTGTTCCCCGTCTCCGACAGACTATGCACGACGGGAAAGATTTTTTCACATCGACAGATTCTGTGCTTTTTCGCATACAGGACATGCTATCATACAGGCACAGCTTATCCAATTGGCCTTTCGCGAGAAAAGGCCGCGGCTCATATCTTTATCCCAAACCCTGTCTTGCGGATCGTGAAAAACGATCCGCTCTTTTTATCATTTCCAAAAACGCGGAAACTATTTGTGGATTTTTTCCGTCTGATAGGGTAAAATACAAAAGATGTGGCTGAAAGGAGGGATCGGCATCAAGATTCTGTTCGTGAACGGTTCACCGCGCGGGCGCTTCAGCGTCACGCTGCAGAGCTGCCTGTATCTCGAGAAACACTTCCCGGGGCACGACTTTGCATATCTCAATGCTTCTGCCGGGATCACGGGCTTTGAAAAAGATATGGATCCGGCCGCCGAAGCTTTCCAACAGGCGGAGCTTGTGATTTTTGCCTACCCGGTTTATTCCTTCCTGGTTCCCTCACAGCTGCACCGCTTCGTGGAGCTCATGAAGGAGCAGCACATCTCTCTCAAAGACAAATATGTGACCCAGCTCACGACCTCCAAGCACTTCTTCGATGTGACGGCCCACCGCTTTATGGAGGAAAACTTTCACGATCTCGGTGCGCGCGTGGTTCGCGGCCTCTCGGCGGATATGGAAGATATGCTGACCGAACAGGGCAGAAACGAGCTTGAGCGTTTTTTCGCCTACGCCGTCTTCTGCGCCGAAAACGCCGTGTACGAGCATACGGCGCCTTCTCCCGTGCCTGAGCGCGAACTGTATGAAAGCTGCCTTGACGCCTGCAAAAAGCAGGATGAATTCGACACGGTTATTGTGGGCGACCTGCGGGAAGGGGACGAGAGCCTGCGCGCTATTATCAAGGATTTTACCGCCGCCTATCCCTACCGCACGCGTTTTGTGAACATCGCAGAGTTTCCGTTCAGGGGAGGATGCCTCGGCTGCCTTAACTGCGCGGCCTCCGGCAAATGTGTCTACCGCGACGGCTTCGATACATTTCTGCGTGAAAAGATCCAGAACGCCGACGCCATCGTTTACGCCTTCACTCTGCGCGACCACAGCATGGGTGCACGCTTTAAAATGTACGACGACCGGCAGTTCTGCAATGGGCACCGCACGGTGGCCGAGGGCAAACCCTTTGCCTATCTCGTAAACGGGGACCTGGACCGGGAAGAGAACCTGAAAACGGTGTTGAAGGCCCGTGCAGACGTGGGGCACAGCTTTCTGGCGGGGTTTGCCGCCAATGCGGACGAGATCCGTGATGTAACGCTGCGCCTGGCGTACGCGCTGGAAAACAGCTATAATCCGCCCCGCAGCTTTTACGGCGTGGGCGGCATGAAAATCTTCCGCGACCTGGTATGGCTTATGCGGGGCATGATGTGGGAAGATCATCTCTACTACAAATCCCACGGGCTCTATGACTTTCCGCAAAGGCGCTGGCCGCGCATGCTGGGCATGCGCGTGCTGGGTGCCCTGCTGCGCTCTCAGCGTGTCCGCCGCCTGATCGGCGACCGAATGAACGAAGGAATGCTCGCCCCATATAAAAAAATACTGGATAAACAGGAGTAGAAGCCCCATGAGTGTATTTGTCATGAAACTGCTGGCAGTAGCCTCCATGCTCGTTGACCACACTGCCATCTTCCTTTACCCGCGCTTTATCGCAAAACCCCTTTATCTGTGGCTGCGCGGAGTTGGCCGTCTGGCCTTCCCGATCTATGCCTTCCTGATCGTCAACGGCTGTGAGAAGACCCATGATGTGAAGCGCTATCTTACGAGGCTTGTGGCCTTCGCGGCCATTTCCCAGATTCCCTATACCCTCGCTTCGCGTGCAAATCAACTCCCCGACGGGGTCACCGCCGTGGTACTCGGCGCGCGTTGGTTTGTATGCGTGATCTTCATCCTGGTCGTGTGCGCCGCGTGGCTCGGAGCCGTACGGGCGGACTGGACGGTGATCTGGCCGCTGCTTGCGCTGACGCTCTCGGTGCTGCGCGTTGAATATCTGGGCATACATATCCTGAGCGCCAAGATGAACGTGTTCTACACGCTCTCGCTCTCCCTTGCAATAATTGCCCTCGCTGAGGCTGCCATGAAGCCGGAGCGGGACTTGGTAAAGATTCTGATGCAGGTACTGGGCATCTTCGGCGCGTTTTTCCTGATCCGGGACAATATGGACTACGGCTCGATGGGCGTGGCGCTCATCGTGTCGCTCTGGCTTGCCCGCGGAAGCCGCTTTTCCCAGATAGGGGTCATCGTGCTGTGGTGCGTGGTGGAATACATCGTGGCGGGCCATCCCATCAAGTACTTCGTTTTTGCCGCGCTCGCGGCAGTACTGGTGCTTCTGTACAAGGGCCGTCAGGGCCCGCCCCTCAAGCTGGCCTTCTATGCCGTCTACCCGGTGCACCTCATGATCCTCGGGGCGCTGACCGCGTATTTTGCACTCGCATAAAACTTATTCGGCGGGAAGCTGTTCCCGCCGCTTTTTTATTCTTTCGGTTGTAAATGCGCAAACTTTATGATATTCTAAAATGAATT
>JBGUQD010000194.1:0-2926 GCA_045130755.1 Candidatus Limivicinus sp.
CGCCGCAGGCTCTCGGGATGTTCCTCCTCGTGGCAAGCCTTGCACACTGTGACGAGCTGCCGCTCGCCCGTGTCCGGATCGAAGATGCTCAGCGCGAGATCCGGACGCTCACGCAGATGTTTCACGTGGTGAACGATGGTCCCCCTGGAGTACCGCCCGCGCGCTTTGCAGATCTGGCACTCGAAGTTATCCATCTTCAGGACGGCGGCACGGGTACCGCGGGCTGGATCCGGATCGGCCCACTCTGGCCACCAGTAGAAGCGGGCCTCCTGCCCGGCGTCTATGAGGCGGCGTAGCCGGTCCAGGCGCGTCGGGCTGATGTGGTCGACCACGCTTCTCACCTCCCGTGGAAACGAAAAAAGCCCGCGCCACCAACCGCCCCGGACTGGAGCGATCAATGGCGCGGGCTTGAATACGTAGCGCTGGCCTGATCGATATTGACGATGACGATCTGCTTGCAGCCCTGGCACATGACCGACATGTTTCGGATGACCGTGCCGGGCAGGAGTCTGACCCCGCGGATCTTGCGACCGCATGTCGGGCAGATGATCGCCTCGTTCTTGATCTCCAGTTTATACAGTTTTTCATGAATAGTCAATGGCATTTTGTTAAAACTGCTCACCGTCCGGCCCTCCGTCTCTCGCCTCCCCCGCCGGAGCTGCGGGAATACCGCACGCGGCGCGGCGTGATCTCCCAGGCGTGGGTGACGGTCTCGCGGTAGCACAGCGGGCAGAGTCCGCGCTGATCCGCTCCCTCATCGGTGACGATGTTGCACTGTTCGAGCTTCCGCGCGCAGCTGACGCAGCATCGGATCACTTGACATTCCTCCTCTCATCGGGCATTCCCCGAAACTGTTGCCCGCCTTGCCGCGTTTGCAGGTGGCGTTCCGGGCTTGAGCGCACCGGCCCGCCGCCTGCGCGGCTGCGGAGAAACCGTGCCGCCTTCATCTGCCCCCGGCAGCGGCGGCCCGCTTTCCCCCTCTTTTAGCTGCCCTCGGCAGCACGATCTGCCCGCCGCGCACCTTTGGCGCCACGGGCAGCACGTAGCGCAGATACTTGCCGATGACGATGCCGTCCTCATCGGTGACCTCGCGCACCTCTTTGATGACGGCGCCGGGCGGCGGCTGGATCTCGTCGACGTTGCCGATCTCTTCCGGCTCGGAGAGCACGGGCTTGTCCAGGCCGCGCGAGCCTGACCAGCCCTTGGAGCCTGGCAGCTTCGCGTGGACATTGCCCACCATGTACTCGGCGAGGCGCGTCCGGTCTGGATCGGAGTCGAGATCCTTGACGATGACGGTGCCCTCCCCGCCGAAGGCCGGCCACAGCTTCCGGGCAAGCTCCACGGCGTCGCTCGGCACGACGAGATGCTGGTGCAATCTCGCGGGAGCCTGACGGCGCGGCGACCAGTTGGCGGTCTCCCAGTATGCGCGGAGAGTCTGGCCGGTGAGCCTGCGGTAGGCGGTGCGGAGCTTGCGGAGGAATCGGGTGAGATCTTCTTCGGCTCTGGCGTAGCCCTCGGAGCCGGGCACGTTATCGGCGGCGCTGAGGCTGCCTGGATAGTGTGCGGCGTCATACTTGAGCGTGAGGAAGCCGTCTCCGGCTGAGAAGTTGGCGGCGATCCCGCGGGCGAGCCGGAGCGTGGAGGATCTTTCGTTTGCCTTGATCTTCGCCTCAGAGCTCGTCCCGGCCCGGCGGACACCGCGCGGCTTCTTTCGGTCGGCACGGGAAGAGAGAAGCGAAGCTACCTCTTCCACTACCCGACCGGTGATGACATGGTACTTCATGAGCGTTTTCACTTTCTCCTCCCCGTTCCCGTCATTGCGAACCAGTGACCGACGTCACTGGTGTGGCAATCCGTTCTCTTCTCTGGTCGTTACGTTAGGCGTTAAAAGGTCCCGCAAGAAACGCGCGCACGCGTATTATAATAGTAACCGCGCCGCCTTCGTTCCCTGGCTCTCATTCGCACACCATTTCGGCGGCCCCGGCATAATGGTGCACGAATCAAAGTCAATCGTGTATTCCTCCCAGGCATAGAGCCTGGGAGGTGCTGGTCAGGTGACAGCTCACCCCGCCGGCCTGTCTCTTGCATGGAAAAGGCCAGCGGTACAATTCCATGCTCACCGTGCTGTTCCCGCACGTTCGCACCCGAGGGGCGATGCAGATTATTTTCTGGTTTCGATTATCACCCAGATCATGAGCGCCACTTCGACCACCAATGTGACGGCGAGTGCCACTGTTATGGCGGGGTCAGTATTCCCGCTCACGGCCTTGGCTGTCTGGTGCAGAACAAACACGTTATCACTCTCCCCCAAGATATTGGCTCACTGTCATTCCTGCTTTGATGATATCGGATTCAAACGGGTTTGCGGCATCCTCCGCGCTGGAATACCCGGCGAGAGGCAGCGGTTTATACATTGCTGGGCATCCCATTACACGGCATAAATTTCTGAATTTCCCGTCCTTACCCTTTATCACCGTGCCATCTCTTGAGCCACAAAGCGGGCAGACTCCGTCATAACGCACGGCTCCTCCATCGTGTAGGCTCACGCCCTTGCCCCCCTTCTCTTCCGTTCCTCGACGCTGCGCTTGAGCTCCCGCCACGCAAATTCCCGCGGAGATCCGGCGAAGCGCCCCGGATTGCTGAGGAACATCCGCACAAGGCGATCCTTGAACTCTGCCGGCACCCAGAAGTCCGGCTGCGCTTGCCGCGCCCGGCGCTGCTCCTTCATAAGCTTCCTGACTGTTTTCTTTTTCATACTTTCCTCCTGTAATGTGTGGGTGTGATCTGCGGCCTGTTCTTGCAAAAGGCGCACGGACCGACGTTTGGGGCCAGCTTCTCAAAAGCGCATTTGTGGCACCAGTTGTTAAGCGCGATGAAGTCAGTCCCCGGGATTCTGGTCTTTGCCCTTTCCACGCTGCTCCCCTGG
>JBGUQD010000195.1:0-26078 GCA_045130755.1 Candidatus Limivicinus sp.
TCGGCGCCATCACCATCACCGAGGAGCGCGCCAAGAGCGTCCACTTCACCACCAGCTACTCCACCGGCATCCAGTCCATCATCGTCAAGGAAGATTCCCCCATCGCCTCTGTCGATGACCTCCACGGCGACAAGATCAAGATCGGCGTGCAGCAGGATACCACCGGCGACATTTACGCCACCGGCGACTTCGGCGAGGACCATATGGCCCGCTTCAACAAGGGCGCTGACGCCGTCCAGGCTCTGCTGACCGGAAAGTGCGACGCCGTCATCATCGACAACAGCCCGGCCGAGACCTTCGTTTCCCAGAACAAGGGCCTGAAGATCCTCCCCACTGTCTATGCAGAAGAGGAATACGGCTTCGAGCTGAACTATGACAACGAGGAACTGTACAACGAAGTCAACGGCGCTCTGGAAGAGCTGCTGAAGGACGGCACCGTGCAGAAGATCGTCGACAAGTACATCAACGCAGATTGATTCAGCAAATAAAAATCGCTTCAAAGGCCGCTGGCCAGTGAAACGACGATAACCGGGGGCGCCTCGGCGCTCCCGGGATTCCTGACTTTTGGAGGTTTCAGCCATGGCAGAAAGTTTCGCCAGGCTCAAAGAGAGCTTTATCTTTAACTTCATTGAGGGTGCACGGTGGAAGTACATCACCAACGGCCTGCTTGTCACGCTGAAGGTGACCTTCTTTGCCCTGCTGCTGGGCATTGCGATCGGCGTGGTGGTGGCGATGATCCGCTCCTCCTATGACCAGATGAAGGACGAAATGAAGCCCGGGATCGGCAAGGTGATGATGACGGTGCTCAATACGATCGCGCGTCTGTATCTCACCGTCATCCGCGGCACGCCGGTGGTGGTGCAGCTGCTGATCGGCTATTTTGTCATCTTCGTATCCACAACGAACACGGTGTTCGTGGCGTCCATGGTCTTCGGCATCAACTCCGGTGCCTACATCACGGAAATCATCCGCGGCGGCATCATGAGCATCGACCCCGGCCAGTTTGAGGCGGGGCGCAGCATCGGCTTCAACTACATCCAGACCATGCGCTTTATCATCATCCCTCAGGCCTTCAAGAACGTGCTGCCCTCCCTGGCAAACGAGTTTATCGCCCTCCTGAAAGAGACGGCTGTCTGCGGCTACATCGGGCTGATGGATCTGACCAAGGGCGGCGACGTGATCCGCGGTCGTACCTTCTCGGCATTCATGCCGTTGATCGCCGTGGCGGCCATTTATCTGGCGCTGGTCGTTTTCTTCAGCTGGCTGGTCGGCAAACTGGAAAGGAGGCTCAGAAGCAGTGAGCGCTGAAACCATCATCTCTGTCAAGGATCTTGAAAAGCATTTCAACGCCGGGGCTGTCCACGCCCTTAACGGCGTCACCGTCGACATCGGCAAGAGCGAGGTGCTGGTCGTCATCGGCCCCTCCGGTTCCGGCAAGTCCACCTTCCTGCGCTGCCTGAATCTGCTGGAACGCCCCACCGGCGGCTCTGTCGTGTTTGAGGGCACAGATCTCACCGCACCGCGCACCAACATCAATTTCTACCGCCGCCGCATGGGCATGGTGTTCCAGCACTTCAATCTCTTCCCGCACATGACGGTGCTGAAAAACCTGACCCTCGGCCCGACGCAGCTTCTGAAAAAGAGCCAGAGCGAGGCGGACAAAAAAGCCATGCAGCTTCTGGAGCGCGTGGGCCTTGCCGACAGAGCCGACGCCTACCCCTCCCAGCTCTCCGGCGGACAAAAGCAGCGAATCGCTATTGTCCGCGCACTGTGCATGGAGCCGGACGTGATGCTCTTTGACGAGCCCACCTCCGCCCTCGACCCCGAGATGGTGGGCGAGGTGCTGGACGTTATGAAGGAACTGGCTCAGGAGGGCATGACCATGGTGGTCGTCACCCATGAGATGGGCTTTGCCCGCGAGGTGGCCGACCGCGTCCTGTTTATGGACGACGGCGTCGTCGTCGAAGAGGGCACCCCGGAGCAGATTTTCGAGAACCCCAAGAGCGAGAGGCTGCAGGGCTTCCTGTCCAAGGTGCTGTGACCAGTAAAGAGTGTGGAGTGTGGAGTTAGGAGTTACAAGGCTCATCAACTCCAAACTTCACACTCCTAACTCCACACTGTAAATACGACGAAGGAGTATTTTGAAATGAACCTGCACGGAAGAGATTTTCTTACCCTGCTTGACTATACACCGGATGAAATCAGCGGTCTGCTGGACCTTGCCGCCGAGTTCAAGGCGAAGAAAAAGGCGGGGATTCCCCACAGGCTGCACGAGGGAAAGAACATCGCCCTGATCTTTGAGAAGACCAGCACCCGCACCCGCTGCTCCTTTGAGGTGGCGGGCCATGATCTGGGCATGGGGGTCACCTACCTCGACCCCACCGGTTCCCAGATCGGGAAAAAGGAAAGCATCGCCGACACGGCCCGTGTTCTTTCCCGCATGTTCGACGGCATCGAGTACCGGGGCTACGGGCAGGAGATCGTGGAGGAGCTGGCAAAGTATGCTTCCGTTCCCGTGTGGAACGGCCTGACCAACGAGTTCCATCCGACGCAGATTCTGGCGGACTTTCTCACGATCAAAGAGCATTTCGGCACGCTTTCCGGCATTAAGCTGGTTTACCTCGGCGACGCGCGCTACAACATGGGCGACTCCCTTATGGTGGGCTGCGCCAAGATGGGCATGCACTTTGTCGCCGCCGCGCCGGAGAAGTATTTCCCCGATCCCGCACTCATCGCGAAATGCCAGGCTGTCGCAGCCGAGACCGGTGCGGTGCTGGAGTTTGAGACCGACCCTGTCAAGGCCGTGCAGGGCGCGCACGTTCTGTATACCGACGTGTGGGTTTCCATGGGCGAACCCATGGCGGTCTGGGAGGAGCGTATCGCCGACCTTGCCCCCTATCAGGTCAACACCGCCCTCATGGAGGCGGCGGGAGAGCAGGCCGTGTTTCTCCACTGTCTGCCCGCTTTCCACGATCTCAAGACCGGGATCGGCCGGGAGATGGGCGAGAAGTTTGACAGAACCGAAATGGAAGTAACCGACGCGGTTTTTGAGAGTGAGCAGTCCCTCGTCTTCGACGAGGCCGAAAACCGCATGCACACCATCAAGGCCATCATGGCCGCGACACTGTGAGGATATGAAAAAAGCTTATCTGGTTTTGAATAACGGCCGCGTCTTTGAAGGCACGCGCATCGGCGCCGACGGCGACGGGCTTGGGGAGCTGGTGTTTACCACCGGCATGACGGGCTATCTCGAGACCCTGACCGACCCCAGCTACGCCGGGCAGATCATTCTGCAGACCTTTCCTCTCATCGGCAATTACGGTGTCATCCCGGAGGACTTTGAGGGGCCATGCCTTGCGAAGGGCTATGTGGTGCGTGAGCTGTGCGGCACGCCGTCGAACTTCAGAAGTGAATACGCCCTGGATGCTTTCTTGAAGGAACACAACGTTCCCGGCATCTGCGGCGTTGACACCCGCGCCCTCACCCGCATCATCCGGGAGGAGGGCGTTATGAACGCGCTCATCTGCGACGAAATCCCCAAAGATCTCAGCGCGATTCAAACTTACGCGGTGCTCGGCGGTGTCAAGCAGGCAAGCAGCACCAAGCCGCGGGTTTTCCCCGCCGAGGGTGAAGAGAAGTACCATGTCGCCCTGCTGGACTACGGCGCGAAGCACCACATCGTGGAGAGCCTGCAGGAGCGCGGCTGCCGCGTGACAGTGCTGCCCCATGATACCTCCGCCGAGGACGTGCTGGCGCTCAAGCCGGACGGCCTCATGCTCTCCAACGGCCCCGGTGACCCGAAGGAAAACGTCTTCGAAATCGAGCAGCTAAAGAAGCTCATGGGAAAGCTGCCTGTGTTCGGCATCTGCCTCGGGCACCAGCTCGCGGCCCTGGCCCTCGGCGGCGAGACCGTAAAACTCAAGTACGGTCACCGTGGCGCCAATCAGCCGGTGAAGGACCTCAAAACCGGGCGCTGCTTCATCACCAGCCAGAACCACGGCTATGCCGTGGTAGCGGAGAGCGTGAAGGACATCGCGGAGCTGCGCTACATCAACGCCAACGACTACAGCTGCGAAGGGCTGGACTATCCCGAAGCGCGCTGCTTCACGGTGCAGTTTCACCCCGAGGCCAGCGCCGGGCCCCACGACACCGGCTTTCTCTTTGACCGCTTTGTTTCCATGATGGGAGGCGAGGTCCTTGCCTAAAAACCCGAATATCGAAAAGGTGTTGGTCATCGGCTCCGGCCCCATCGTCATCGGCCAGGCGGCAGAGTTTGACTATGCCGGCGCCCAGGCCTGCCGCGTGCTGCGGCAGGAGGGGATCAAAACGGTTTTGGTCAACTCCAATCCCGCCACCATCATGACGGACAAGCACCTCGCGGACGCGATCTACCTTGAGCCCCTCACCGCCCAGACCCTGACGCGCATCATCGCTCTCGAGCGCCCGGACGGGCTTCTGGCAGGTCTCGGCGGGCAGACCGGCCTGACTCTTGCCATGCAGCTGACGAAGGATGGGACGCTGGAAAAGTACGGCGTAAAGCTTCTCGGCTCCGGCATCGATGCCATCGAGCGGGCCGAGGACCGGGAGCGCTTTCGCGAGACCCTGCAGGAGATGGGCCAGCCTGTCATCCCCTCCGCCACCTGCGAGGATGTGGACACGGCGCTGGGGATCGCCGACGAGATCGGTTATCCTGTCATTGTGCGTCCGGCCTATACCCTCGGCGGCACGGGCGGCGGCATCGCGCAGGACGCGGATGAGCTCGCCTCCATTGCCAGGCAGGGGCTCGACCTCTCGCCCATCACCCAGGTTCTGATCGAAAAATGTGTCTCCGGCTGGAAGGAGATCGAATTTGAGACCATGCGCGATTCCGTGGGCAACGTCATCGCCGTCTGCTCCATGGAAAACGTGGACCCGGTAGGTATCCACACCGGTGACTCCATCGTCGTGGCCCCCGCCCTGACGCTGGCCGATAAGGAATACCAGATGCTCCGCTCGGCGGCTTTGAACATCGTGAGCGCCATCGGCATCGAGGGGGGCTGCAACGTGCAGTTTGCCCTGAATCCCGAGAGCTTCGAGTACGCCGTCATTGAGGTCAATCCCCGCGTCTCGCGCTCTTCGGCTCTCGCCTCCAAGGCCACCGGCTACCCCATCGCCAAAATCTCCACCCGTATCGCCCTGGGCTATACGCTCGACGAGATCAAAAACGACATCACCGGCAAGACCTGCGCCTGCTTTGAGCCCACGGTCGATTACGTAGTGGTGAAGTTCCCCAAGTGGCCCTTTGAAAAATTCGCCGGAGCCAGCCGGAAGCTCGGCACCCAGATGAAAGCCACGGGCGAGGTCATGGCGATCGCGCCTTCCTTTGAGATGGCGCTGATGAAGGCCGTGCGCGGGGCAGAGCTGGGGCGTGACACGCTCAATGCTGCGCCTCTCTCCGACGCCCCACTCGCCGAGCGGCTCGCCGCACAGGACGATCGCCGACTCTTTACCGTCTTTGAGGCCCTCAAGGCCGGGATGAGCGTGGACGAGATTTTCAACATCACCAAAATCGACCGCTGGTTTTTGTGGAAAATCCAGAACCTCGCAAATTTTGAACAGCGGATCAAAAACGACTTGTCCGATGAGAATTACCGTAAGGGCAAGCTGCTCGGATACACGGACGAGGCGCTGTGCCGACTGTCCGGGGCCGCTGCGGTCCCCGGCATGGAGATGCACTACAAGATGGTGGACACATGCGGCGCGGAATTTGACGCCGAGACGCCGTACTTCTATTCCTCCTTTGACGCGGAATGCGAAAGCCGCCTCTTCCCGCGTTCGGGCAAGCCCGTGGTCATGGTGCTGGGCTCCGGCCCCATCCGCATCGGGCAGGGCATCGAATTCGACTATTCCTCCGTCCACTGCGTCTGGACCCTGCGGGAACTGGGCTATGATGTGGTTATCGTCAACAACAACCCCGAGACTGTCTCCACCGACTACGACACTGCCGACAGGCTCTACTTTGAGCCGCTGTGCAAAGAGGATGTGTGGAACATCGTGCAGCTTGAAAAGCCGGTGGGCGTCGTCGTGGCCTTCGGCGGGCAGACCGCCATCAAGCTGACCGAATTTCTGGACAAGAAGGGCGTCACGATCCTCGGCACCTCCGCCGAGAGCATCGACAAGGCAGAGGACCGCGCCAAGTTCGACGCGCTTTTGGAGCGCTTCGGTATCCGCAGACCGAAGGGCAAGGGCGTCCTGACGCTGGGCGAGGCATTGGCCGCCGCAGAGGAGCTGGGCTACCCCGTGCTCCTGCGCCCGAGCTATGTCATCGGCGGGCAGAACATGTGCATCTCCCGCGATCGTTCCAGCACCGAAAAGTACATGGCAGGCATCCTCGCCCAGGGAATCGAAAACCCCGTGCTGGTGGACAAGTACATGCCCGGCACGGAGTTGGAGGTCGATGTGATAAGCGACGGTGAGGATGTGCTCATTCCCGGCATCATGGAACATATTGAGCGCGCGGGCGTACACAGCGGCGACTCCATTGCCGTCTACCCGCCCTACAATTTAAGCGACAAATTCCTGCACCGCATCACGGACGTGTCCGAAAAGCTGGCCCTCGCGCTTGGGACAAAGGGCCTCGTGAACATCCAGTACCTCATCTGGCAGGATGAGCTGTACGTCATTGAAGTAAACCCCCGCGCCTCCCGCACGGTGCCCTATATCAGCAAGGTCACGAACGTGCCGATGGTCGATCTCGCCTCCCGCATCATGCTGGGGGAGAAGCTGCGGGATCTCGGCTGGGGAACGGGCCTATATCGCACGCCGCCCTACTACGCCGTGAAGGTGCCGGTATTCTCCTTTGAAAAGCTCTCGGACGCAAACTCCATCCTCGGCCCGGAGATGAAATCCACCGGCGAGGTGCTGGGCATCGGCCGCACCCTCGCGGAAGCCCTCTTTAAAGGCCTCACCGCCGCTGGCTTCAGGCTGCCCGACGCGTTCGGCTCTCATGGGGTGCTCCTGAGCGTGGAGAATGAGGACAGTCAGGAGATTCTGTCTCTCGCCCGGCGTTTCTTTGAGTTGGGCCTCAGCCTCTATGCCACCCGCGACACCGCCGCCGCCATCGCCTCTCTCGGCATCCCGGTGCAGGCGGTGGAGACCCCGGAGATCACACCGCTTATGGAGAGTGGAAAGCTCCGCTACATCGTCTATACCGGCGCTGTCAAGGACGGCACCATGGGCGATTATATCGCCCTGCACCGCAGGGCCATGCAGCTCGGCATCCCCTGCCTGACCTCACTGGACACCGCAAGTGCCCTCGCGGAGATCATCGCTTCGCGCTTTCACGAAAGCAGCACGGAACTGGTGGACATCAACGCCATGCGCACCCGCCGGCAGAAAATCAGCTTCACCAAGATGCAGGATTGCGGCAACGACTATATCTTCATTGAAAACTTTGACGGCGCGGTCACCTGCCCGGAATCCCTGTGCGTCAATCTCTGCCGGGCGCACACCGGCGTGGGCAGCGACGGCATCGTGCTCATCGAAAAATCGAAGATCGCGGATGTCAAAATGCGGTCCTTCAACCGCGACGGCAGCGAGGGCAGAATGGCGGGCAACAACATCCGCTGCGTAGCCAAATATGTCTATGACCGGGGCATCGTGCCGAAAGAGCGGATCAGCGTGGAAACACCCGGCGGCGTGCGCACCCTGCGCCTCTTCCTGCGCGACGGCGAGGTCAGCTCCGTACAGGTGGACATGGGCAAGGC
This sequence comes from Candidatus Limivicinus sp., assembly GCA_045130755.1. Taxonomy (GTDB): domain Bacteria; phylum Bacillota; class Clostridia; order Oscillospirales; family Oscillospiraceae; genus Limivicinus. The sequence goes on from JBGUQD010000195.1 coordinate 7,746, forward strand.
CAGCCTCAAAGCCGCCGAGATCCCGGCAGTCAGTGTGCAAGATACCCTCATCGACGCGCCTGTCACCATCGGCGGAAGAGCGTACAATGTCACCTGCGTCAACATCGGCAATCCCCACTGTGTGGTCTTCTGCGACGGCATCGACGGCCTGGATCTGGAAAAAATCGGCCCGCAATTTGAGCACGATCCCATGTTCCCCGAGCGTGTCAACACGGAGTTCGTGCGTGTGGTAAACCGTCACACCCTCCGCATGCGGGTCTGGGAGCGCGGCAGCGGCGAGACGCTGGCCTGCGGCACCGGTGCCTGCGCTGCTGTGGTCGCGGCCTGCGAAAATGCTCTGTGCGACAAGGGCAGCGACGTAAAGGTCAGCCTTCTCGGCGGCGAGCTCACCGTCAACTACTCGGACGCGCGCGTCCTGCTCACCGGCGGGGCAAGTATCGTCTTTGAGGGCAGCTTTTTGTATTGAACCGTTTGGATACGGAAAACAGGCCCCCGGCAAAAAGCCGGGGGCCTGTCGTTATGTTTAAGTGTTTTTTTACGCCTTCGCGGCGTTCTGGCGGGAGCGCATGATGAACAGCACGCCCAGGATCAGGGCCGCGCCGATGAGCAGGCACACGAGCCAGCTCCGCACAAAGCCGGCGATAATGTAGCACACAAAGCTCACGCCCGCAACGCTGAGCGCATAAGGGAGCTGGGTGGACACGTGGTCGATGTGGTTAACGTTTGCACCGGCGGAAGCCATGATGGTGGTGTCGGAGATGGGGGAGCAGTGGTCACCGCAGACAGCGCCGGCAAGGCACGCGGAGATACCGATCATGAGGAGGTCGGGGCTGTTCTTGAACACGGGCAGCACGATGGGGATCAGGATGCCGAAGGTGCCCCAGCTTGTGCCGGTGGAGAAGGCAAGGCCCAGAGCCACGACGAAGATCACGGCGGGCAGCATGTTGAACAGACCCGCAGCGGCACCCTCAACGAGACCGGCCACATAGTCGGCCGCACCGAGAAGACCGGTGATGTTCTTGAGGGTCAGCGCGAAGGTGAGGATCAGCATGGCGGGCACCATGGCGATGAAGCCCTTGGTAATGCAGTCGGTCGCGTCCTTGAAGCTGATGACACGGCGGCAGAGAAGGTAAACGAAGGTGAACATGACGGCAATGATGCTGCCCCAGGGCAAACCCACAGAGGCGTCAGTATCGGCAAAGGAGTCGATGAGGCTGGCGCCGCTCCAGAAGCCGCCGACGTACATCATACCGATGATGCAGCAGAGGATCAGCGCGATCACGGGGATCAGCATGTCCCAGATGGACGCACCGGGCACGTTCTGCTCGTTCTCGTTGCCGAGGGAGCCGAGCTCGCCGCGCGCAGCCTTGAGTTCCGCCTTGGCCATGGGGCCGTAGTCAAAGCCCATGACGGACAGGGCGATGACAAAAACGATGGTCAGCAGAGAGTAGAAGTTGTAAGGAATGGCCCGGATGAAGAGCTGGATGCCGGAGATACCGGAATCCAGATCCTGTGCGGTAGCGGAGACGGCGGCGGCCCAGGAGGATACCGGTGCGATCATGCACACGGGAGCGGCGGTGGCGTCGATGATGAAGGCAAGCTTCGCGCGGGAGATCTTGTGGCTGTCGGTGACGGGCCGCATGACAGAGCCGACCGTCAGGCAGTTGAAGTAGTCGTCAATGAAGATCAGCACGCCCAGCAGGAAGGTGGCGAGCATGGCGCCGGTGCGGGTGTGGACATGCTTGACGGCCCAGCGGCCGAAGGCGGCGGAGCCGCCGGCGGCATTGACCAGCGCCACCATGATGCCGAGCAGGACGAGGAACATGAAGATGCCCGCGTTCCAGCCGTCGGCAATGGCACCGATGAAGCCATCGTTGATCATGGTGTCGAGGGAGGCCACGGGGTTGAAGCCGCCCACAAACAGGGCACCGACCAGAATGCCGATGAACAGGGAAGAATAGGTTTCCTTGGTGATGAGGGCCAGGACAATGGCCACGATGGGCGGTACCAGCGCCCAGAAGGTTCCAGCCATAATGTTTTCCTCCAAAAAAAATCATGAACAAGGAAGAATCTGTTCATGACCGTCTGTGTACGGGGTTTACCCGAGGGTCTGACAGCTCTCCGCGTTTGCGACAGTACACCGGATCTTCTCCGATGTCCCAGGTATACCGGCCCGGAAAAGCCGATATCCTTCGGCGGCGTCCCCTTTCGCCCTGCTGCAATTTCCGTCGCACAATGCGGGAGTTACTGATGTCAGCCGCGCCTCTATCAAGCCTTGTTCAATTGCCCCCATTATAGTCGGGTTTATCGTTTTGTCAAGGCTTGACAAAAACACCACTGAAAATTTGTCGCATTCGCCGGATTTACCCTGATCTTCACCATTTTGCACTGGCGAAGATGATAAAGGCGCTTGACAAAGCGGCCTGTATATGCTATATCATAACTGTACTAATTAGATTAATACAGTTAATACGCACTATAACGCAAAGAAAACCAGAAGCACTCAGCATGTATTTGGGGAAAATACAAATCGTTTTTGACGGGGCTTTGCCTCGGCAAAAACACCTTAAGTGAGCAGCGTGAGTAAACTCGATTGCGAACCGCGTTCGCAATTGAATTCAGCAAAGGGGTGATCGCTTGATTCAGATCAACTATAACGATTCCAGACCCATCTATGAAAAAGTAAAGGACTCGCTGCGCCAGCTCATTTTCAGCGGCGCGCTCGGCGAGGGGGAAAAGCTCCCCTCCGTGCGGGAGCTGGCGGTGAGCCTGACAGTCAATCCCAACACCATCCAGCGGGCCTATCGGGAGCTGGAGCAGGAAGGCACCATCGTCTCCGTCCCCGGCAAGGGCAGCTTTGTCGCCCTGGGCGGCAGCGCGAAGGCGGCACGCATGGCGGAACTCAGGGAAAAGCTTTCGGCCCTCGCCGCTGAATTTGAGACGCTGGGTGTAACCCGGGACGAGCTTGCCCGGATCATCAAGGAGGACAGCCATGATTGAAGTAAAGGAGCTCAAAAAGAGCTTTGACGGCTTCGAGGCCCTGCGGGGGCTTAATATCCACGTGCCGCGCGGCGCGGTTTACGGGCTTGTCGGCCCGAACGGCGCGGGCAAATCTACGGTCATCCGCCATCTGGCGGGCATTTATCGTCAGGACAGCGGCGAGGTGCTCATCGGCGGCGAGCCGGTGTATGAAAACCCGGCGGTGAAGGCAAAGCTTGCCTACATCCCGGACGACATCTTCTACTTCGGCGCGGCGACGATCCGCGACATGAAAAACCTGTACCGCGCCATGATCCCGACCTTTTCCGACGAGCGCTTTGAAAAGCTGCGCGAGGCCTTCCCGCTGGACGAAAAGCGGGCCATGCGCCGTCTCTCCAAGGGCATGCAGAAGCAGGCGGCCTTCTGGATCGCGCTCTCCTGCTGCCCGGAAGTCATTTTGCTCGACGAGCCGGTGGACGGCCTTGACCCCGTCATGCGCCGCCAGGTGTGGAGTCTGCTTTTACAGGACGTTTCAGAGCGCGGCACGACGGTGCTGGTATCGTCCCACAACCTGCGGGAGCTGGAAGACGTGTGCGACCATGTAGGCATCATGGACAAGGGGCGTATGCTCTTAGAGCGCCCGCTTGCCGCCCTGCAGGAGAACACGGTAAAAATCCAGCTTGCCCTGCCCGACGGGGCGGAGCTGCCGGAGGGACTGGACATCCTGCACGAGACCCGGACCGGACGTCTCAGACAGCTCATCCTGCGCGGAAACGGCGACGAGCTTTCGGCGCAGCTGTCGGCCTGCAATCCGTTCTTCCTTGATGTGCTGCCGCTTTCTCTCGAGGAAATATTTATCTACGAACTGGGAGGTGAGGATCATGCGATCAAGAACATCCTTCTTTGACAGGCGCGTGAGCCTGCATCTGCTGCGGCGCTTCTGGCCTCTCTTTCTTTCGTGGTTTGCGATCCTGCTGCTGGCATGCGTGAGCCTCGAGGTGCCTGAATATCTGCGGAAAGAGCCGGTCCTTTACGTGAGCAATTTCCGCCAGATCATCCTCAGCTCTGCCGAACCGCTGGTGTGGGCGGCCTTTTTTGGCGGGGCGCTCGTTGCTATGGCGATGCTGAGCTATCTCTACTTCCCGCGCGACTGCGGCCTCATAAACTCCCTGCCCCTGCGGCGGGAGACCGTCTACTTCACCGCCGTTTTGACCGGGCTTGTCCCGATGCTCCTTTGCGATGTGCTCGCCTTCGGGCTTCTCCGGGCGCTCTACGGCAAAACAGGGGTCGGCGCGGAATATTTTCTCTGGTGGCTGGAGATGGTGGTGCCCGCGAACATCGGCTTTTACGGCATTGCCTGCTTCTGCGGGACGCTCACGGGCAGCGTGCTTGTCCTGCCCGCGGTGTACGTGGTGTTAAACTGCACCGCCGCCATGTTTGAGGGCGCTGTGCGCTCCGTGTTCACCGAACTTCTGTACGGCTACACCATCGGCTCGATCTGGTCGGAGCGGCTATCGCCCCCGGTGTGGTTTACGGATCACCGCGTCTATGAAACCGTGATCCGGGCGGATGAAAAGAAGGGCATTCTTGGTGAGTACGCGCCGGGCTGGATCGGCTACCTCGCGGGGGTGTGCGCGGTGGGGCTTGTCCTCGCCGTCCTCGGCGCGCTGATCGTCCGGCGGCGGCACATGGAGTCCGCCGGTGAGATCGTGGCGGTGACGGTCCTGCGCCCGGTGTTCCGGGTGTGCATGACGTTCGGCTGCGGCCTCGGCATCCCCATGTTCTGGGCGGCCGCCACCGCGGACTATCAGCCGGCAAATTTTGTGCTGCTTGCGCTGTCGGTGCTCCTGTGCGCGGCACTCGGCTTCTTTGCCGCGGAGATGCTCATGAAGAAAACCCTGCGCGTGTTTGACCACGGCTGGAAGCAGCTCGGCATCCTCTGCGCCTGCCTGCTTGTGTTCCTGACACTCACAAAGCTGGACGTGACGGGCTACGAGACCCATATCCCGGACTTAGGCGAGATCGAGTCTGTGGAGCTCATCGACTACAGGGGCAGCACGGTGCGCGAGCCGGAGACCATCGAGGCTTTCCTCGACTTCCAGCGCGGCGTGGTTGAACACCGGGACCAGAACCGCGGCGCCCGGTCCGGTTTGCGGACACAGAGCACCTGGCTCACCTATCATCTCAAAAACGGCAGGACCTACACCCGGTATTATCTGCTGCCCCTCAGTGATGAGCTCTACGCCGATCCCGACTCCGACCTGCGCGCCTGGGAACGGGTGATGAACACGCAGGAGATCCGCATGCTGCAGCTTTTGGCCAATGTCGAATGGTCGGAGGCCGACGTGGAGAACGCCTGGGTCGAGATCACAAGCGAGCGGGAAGACGATATAAGCCCCAGGGTGGAAGCACACGAACCGCTCACCCCTGCCCAGGCCGTGAACCTCTACCGGGAGGGCATCCTGCCCGACGCGGAGAGCGGGAACATCTATCACTGGCACCTCTGGGACAGCGAGGAGGCCCGGGCCGAGAACACGAATCTTCTCGTCACCATTTATCTGCGGCGGGATGCGCGGGGGCAGGAGTATGCTCAAGTGTTCCCGATGAGTGCGCCAGTGCTGACGTGCTCGGAAAACACCCTGCGTTGGCTGAAGGAGAATATGGGGCTCACACCCTCAGAACAAGTACATGGCAGCCATGATGACCAGCAGCTCGAAATCGCCGCTCTCCCGGTACAGTAACCACAGAATCAGCAGCAAGATCAGATCCCCGCTGTCAAGATCCCCGAGGCCCGACAGCAGCCGTCCCGGCAAAAGCCCGCCGAAGGGCAGGGGCGGCGCGGGTCTCGGGCGCGGCGGAGGCATCATCGACGGCGGGGGAGGCGGCACCATGGGCGGCGCGGCAACGGACTCAGGCATATCTCTCACCCGCCCGGTGCTCGCGTCATAGCGCTTCATCGCCGCCTCCAGTCTCTATGGCAAGCCGGGCGATGCGGGCGAGCTTTGCAAGCCGGAGCGCGTTATCCAGCTTCCCGCGCCGCTTTTCGGAGAGGTAGGGGGCCATGGCCTTCAGAAGCGCCTGCTCCCGTCCCTCGCCGCCGCTCTGCATCAGAGAAGCGATCCGCCCCAGGAGGGCGGCGTCCGGCCCCGGCCCCGGCTCCGGGGCCGGATCGCTTTTTGCGCCGTCTCCCATGATGGAACGGGCCAGCCCCGCGATCTGCTCCATCTGTTTCGGGTCGGACAGAATGCTGTTCAGTTGCCGCTCCAGATCGTCCACGGCGCTCACCTCCCGGGCTTCACTTCTCCATCAGCTTTTTGATATTCGCCGCGAGGCGACGTCCCTCTTCGGTCGAGAGCACGGTGCCCAGCATGGCACGCAGGGCTTCCCCGTCGCCGGTCTGCGCCGCTTTTTGCAGCTTCTCCCCGTCCAGCATGGCGGAGAGCTTCGCACCGTCCTCAGACCGGGCGAGGGCGTTCAGCTCCGCACCCTTGCCGCTTCTCGCAAGTCCCCGCTTTATATCCTCAAAACTTTGCATTGCATCTCACCTCGACATGCTTTATTATATTCACGCGAACACGCAAGGTTGACAGGAGGCGCGAAGATGATCAAAGCGGCGGTTTTTTCCGACACCCACGGCAACAACTTCCCCATGCTGGAGGCGGCGCGGACAGCGAAGGCCGACGTGCTCATCCATCTGGGCGACCACGACCGGGACGCGCAGCTTCTGCGTCAGGCCCTGTCGGACGCACCGCTGTATTCCGTGTGCGGCAACTGCGACTATGCGCCGCTCTCGCCTTCGACCATGACTGTGCAGCTCGGGCCGGTGAAGGCCTTCCTCACCCACGGACATTTATACAATGTAAGCCCCTGGCACATGGACTCGCTGGTCTATGCCGCCGAAGAGCAGGGCGCAAAGCTCGCCCTCTTCGGCCACACCCACAAGGCGGAGTGGAAGGAGCTGGGAGGTGTGACGCTCATCAACCCCGGTACTGCCGGGCGTGGCTCTGTACTCACCTGGGCGCTGGTGACGGTCTTTGATAACGGCGCAATTTCATGCGAATTTCATGAACTGAAATAAAACTCACCTCCCTGGGGAAAACTGTCCGCAGGGAGGTGTTTCAATCAATGGCTAAGAAGAAAAACAGAATGGATCAGAAGGAATCCAATCCGCGCCTTGACCCGGAGACGCGCCTGGCCCCGCGCTTTGACAGCACGGGCATTGCCATGTTCCCCATCGCGGAGCCGGGAGAGATGGGCTTTCGGGTTCTGGACGATTTCACCGAGGAGCATATCCAGTAGGAGCATTCGCTTCACAAAAATGCCCTGATGGCTTTTTTGCGAAGCGAAGGGACACTCGCGCTTATCGCAGCGGGCTTAAGGCCCGCTTTGGTCGGCGCGAGGCCTCGTATAACTCGGCTCAGAGTATTTTTGACGAAGCAAAGTTCCGTCAAAAACGACTTTGAATTTGTTTTTCGCCTTCCGAGGCGAAAAATCAGAGGCGTTCCCCCCTCTGAACTCTCCCGTGTTAAGTTTGTGAAATGCCCGTCGAGGACGTCATCCTCTACTTGCATCACGGGGCGAAATCGTCTACAATATCCCCAAATCACACAGCGGAAGGCAGGGCAAAACATGAAACTCAACTTCGCATCCGACTATATGGAGGGGGCGCACCCCCAAATATTACAGCGGCTCCTGGAAACAAACCTTGAAAAGACCGCGGGCTACGGCTTTGACAAATACTCCGAGGCCGCGAGGGAAAAAATCCGCAAAGCCTGTGAAACCCCGGAGGCTGAGATCTTCTTCCTCGTCGGCGGCACGCAGACAAACGCCACCGTCATCGACGCGCTGCTGCGCTCCTACCAGGGCGTGATCGCCGCCGAAACCGGGCACATCAGCACCCACGAATCCGGGGCCATCGAGCACAGCGGTCACAAGGTGCTGGCCCTGCCGGGGAAAGACGGAAAGTTATCAGCCAAAACGGTGCGCGCCTGCCTCGATACATACAAGCTTGACGAAAACCGCGATCACACCGTTATGCCTGGCATGGTCTACATCTCCCAGCCCACGGAGTACGGCACCCTCTATTCGCTCGCGGAATTGGAAGCACTCAGCGGCGTATGCCGTGAAGCGGGCATCCCCCTCTACCTCGACGGGGCGCGGCTGGCGAGCGCTCTGGCCTGCCCGGAAAATGACGCGGAGCTTCCCGATCTCGCCCGCCTGTGCGACGCCTTTTACATCGGGGGCACCAAATGCGGCGCCCTCTTCGGCGAGGCGGTGGTGTTCCCGAAGAAGAACACCGTGCCCCACTTCTTCACCATCGTCAAGCAGCACGGAGCACTATTGGCCAAGGGGCGGATCGCGGGGATTCAGTTCGACACGCTCTTTACCGACGGACTCTATCTCGCCTGCGGCAAAAACGCCATTGACAAGGCCGAGCGCATCCGCAAGGCCCTGCGGGATAAGGGCTATGAACTCGCTTTTGCCGCGCCGACCAACCAGATCTTCCCGCTGCTTACCGCACAGCAGCACGCGGCCTTATCGGAAAAAGTGGAGATGAGCTTCTGGGAAAACCGCCCCGACGGCAGAACCGTCGTGCGCATTGCCACAAGCTGGGCCACCACCGACGAGGATGTGGATCGGCTGATCGAAATCCTCTGAAATGAAAGCACCCCGGATCATATGATCCGGGGTGTCCTGTGTCTATACGCTTATCCCGCCAGCAGGCTCACCGCCACGCGGGCAGCCTCGGCGGCGTCGGGGGTGTAGGCGTCGGCGCCGATCTCCCGGCAGAAAGCTTCGCTGATGGGCGCGCCGCCCACCATGATCTTCACATTGTCTCGTATGCCCGCCTCTTCGGCCAGGCGTACCACGTCGCGCATCTCATGCATAGCGGTGGTCAGCAGGGACGAGCAGGCAATGAGCCCGCAGGCCTGTTCCTGCGCTGCCTTAATGAAGTCCTCGGGGGCCACGTCTACGCCCAGATCCACGACCTCGAGCCCAGCGCCCTCCATCATGATCTTGACGAGATTCTTGCCGATGTCGTGCAGGTCGCCCCGTACGGTGCCGAGAGCCACGCGGCCCGCCGCCTTGGCGGCCTTTCCCGCAAGGCGCGGCTTCAGGAGTTCCATGGCGGCGTTCATGCAGCGCCCGCCCATGAGCATCTCAGGCACAAAAGCTCTGCCTGCCGAGAAGGCCGCGCCCAGCTTGTCCATGCCGGGGATGAGGCCGCGGGTGATGACAGCCTGGGCGTCCTCGCCCACGTCCAGGGCTTTCTGACAGAGAACGGTGACTTTCTTTTTCTGACCCTTATACAGGGCATCGGCGAGGGCGGCAAAGAGCTCATCCTCCGCATCGCCGACCTGCGCGGCAGTCTGCGCCGCGGCGGAAGATGCCGCCCTGCGCCGCGGAACCTCCGGCAGGGAGAAGGACGGCATGTGAAGCCCCACGTTATAGCGGTCGATTTCCTCGTTGATGATGGGATCCACATGCGGGAAGACGGTGCCCATGATACCGTAGGTGATGGAGGGAATGAAGTGCCCGCCGGGACAGCAGCGCTGCAGCACGTCACGCACATAGGGGCGGATCTCCTCCTCGGTAGAGTCGGGCCGGTCGATGGCCGCGCCCACGCCGCCCATAAGGATCATGCGGCCGTGAAGCTGCTTCTGCAGGGCCGGGATATCGTTTTCCGGCAGCGTACCCTGCCAGCACTGGATGCCCAGCTCCACCATGTCCTCCACGATGGGGACAAGATAGGAATCCGCGTGATGGATGGCGATGCAGCCTTTGTCGCGGATCGTGCCGTAAAAGCGGCGGTAGGGTTCCTTATAAAACTCGCGCCACATCTCCGGCTTCATGAACAGGGCTTCCTTGGTGCCCCAGTCGTCGTGGGAAAAGATGGCGTCCGGCTTGAGGCCGTCGATGAGCATGGTGACATACTTGATGCGGTACTCGGTGATGTACTCGATGAGCTCGTGCATCTCTTTGGGGTGCTCGTAAAAACCGGTGAGGGTATCTTCAAAGCCCATGAGAAAGTGGGTCTGCTCGAAAATGCCGGTGCCCATGAAGCCGCAGACCAGACGCTCGTCCCCGGCAGTCTCCCGCGCTTTCTTCGCACATTCTTCCCAGCCCTCGCGGCAGTTCGCGTCCAGGTCCGGGGCGTGGACATAGTCTCGCCAGTGTGTCACGTCGGGACATACCTTGTCGGTGGCGGTGATGTGCGGGGTCGCGCCGGGGGCGTCGGCGGGGAAGAGAATCGTGGTGCCCCAGCGATCCTTACTCACACTGCCCTTGACGCGGTTGCCGCGGAGGTACGCGTTGACGGGGTCGGTCAGCACCAGATGCAGCGCCTCGTACTGCTTGAGCTGGCGCGGCGGCTGGCCGTCGGGTTTGAGCATTTCAAGGAAGATTTCTTTCGGCGTCATTTCGTCACCCTTCTTTCGTCAGAATACAGGCGCTGTAGGTCAACGTCCGGGGGCCGTAGTAATAGGCAAGGCCCGCGTCTTTGCACACCTCGCTTACCAGAAGTCCGTAGGCCTCCATGGAGGAGAGCATCTTTTGCGGGAAGCGGCAGGGCCTGTCGGGATATGTGCAGGCGCGGCAGACGGTGCAGGAGCCTGCTGTCAGCGGCAGCACATCGGGATAGAGAATCCTTGCCTGGCGAGCAAGGTCAAAAAAGCGTTTCTTGTGCGTCTCCTGCGCAAGGTTCATGGTCTCCATGTCAAAGTCGTCCCGGAGCAGTGCCGTGGTCTGTACCAGGATGCCGCCGGTATACCGGCTCATGCGCACCTGACATTCCTCGATCGTGCCGCAGGCGGGCGGACAGCTCCAGCTTTTGCCGTAGCGCCTGCAGCGGCCGGAGGCGCACATCTCGCGCACCTCGCTGAGGGCGCGCAGCTTGCCGGTATCCAGGGGCGCCGCATGGTCAAAGCCCAGTTCAAGGGCCAGTGTGAGCAGCTCAGCCATGCCGATGCCTCCTTGACAAAAGACAGCTATGCCTTTAAGATATGGATAATCATACCACGATCAGCGGAAATTGCAACAACAATCGAAGCCGAATCGAATAATTATACAGAGGATCGCGGTGAGAACATGCCGAAAGTGCACATCCGCACGGGCGGGAAGGAACTGAATATCAAAGCCGAAACGGGGGAGCGCCTGCTGGACGTCCTGCGCCGGACTGAGGTGAACGTGACCGCTCCCTGCGGCGGCCTCGGCCGCTGCGGAAAATGCCGGGCGACGGTAAATGGCAAAGAGGTCCTCGCGTGTCAGTATCGTCTGAGCGAAGACGCCGAGGTCGCCGTGCAGGAACTTCGGGGCGGTGTGATTCTCGGCGGTGCGGCGACGGCCTCCGGCAGGAGCGAGCGCCTTGGGGCGGCGCTGGACCTCGGCACTACGACGCTTGCGCTGCGGCTTTATGATCTTGACACCGGCGCGTGTGTCGGGGAGCGTACCGCCTGGAATGCCCAGGCCGCCTATGGGGCGGATGTGATTACCCGCGCCCAGTACTGCATGGAGCACCCGGAAGGAACGGCAACGCTGCAAATCGTGATACACAGCCAGCTGAATGAAATACTTTGCGCTCTCGGCACCTCCCTGCAGGACATCGAAGCCCTCTTTGTCGCGGGCAATACGATCATGCAGCACCTTTTCGCGGGGCTCGATCCGTCACCCATTGCAGCCGCGCCGTTTACGCCGCAGACGCTGTTTGAAGATTCCGAACGCCTTGCTCCCTGCGTGGCGGGCTACGTCGGCGGGGACATCACGGCGGGGCTGCTGGCCTCGGGCCTGTTTGAAAAAGAAGGAAAATACCTCTTCCTCGACGTGGGAACCAATGGAGAAATGGCCCTCGGCGGCAGGGACGAATTTGCCTGCTGTGCGGTAGCCTCGGGCCCGGCCTTTGAAGGCGCGGGCATCGCCTGCGGTATGGCGGGCGTGGACGGCGCCGTGAGCCGCGTGGGGCTTCGGGATGGGAAGCTTTTTTATGAGGTGATAGGCGGCGGTGAGGCGAAGGGCCTCTGCGGCTCGGGACTTGTGGATCTCGCGGCGCTTTTGTGCCGGGAGGGCATCGTCACCGCTTCCGGTCTGCTGCTGCCGCCCGATGAGGCGCCCGATCAGTGGGCCGCTTATATGAAAGAGGACGAGGACGGCAACGGCGTCTTTTTTCTCACGCCCGCAGTTTATCTTACCGCCCGGGATGTGCGGCAGCTCCAGCTTGCCAAGGCGGCGGTGGCGGCGGGGATCCGGGTCCTGCTCAAAAAAAGCGGGACGGATATAAGCGAGATACAAGGCTTGTACCTCGCCGGGGGCTTCGGTAGTTTTCTGAACCCACACAGCGCCTCTGACATCGGCATGCTGCCGAAAGAACTCGCAGAGAAAACGACGGTGCTGGGCAACGCGTCCCTCACGGGGGCGAGCATGGTCCTGACCGATGCGGGCTCACGGGCACGGCTGCGGGACATTCAGCGCGCCTGCCGGTATATTGAACTGTCAGGCGACAGGGATTTTTACGAGGAATATCCGGAACAGATGTTCTTTTATGAGGAGGATGACGACGAATGGAACTGAGATTTCCCTTGATATTGGACGGCGCCATGGGCACGGAGCTCCAGAAGCGCGGCTTTGATGGCGGCGACTGTGCCGAGCGCTGGACGCTCGATCATCCCGAGGCACTGTTGGAGATTCAACGCGGCTATGTCGCGGCGGGCAGCCGGATCCTCTATGCCCCCACCTTCGGCGCAAATCGCGTCAAGCTGGAGGCTCACGGCATCTTCAACCATGTTAAGGATTACAACAAGCGGCTTGCAGCGCTCTCGAAGCAGGCGGCTGACGGCAAGGCTCTCGTCGCGGGAGACCTGTCGCCGACGGGGCTGTTCCTCTATCCCCTGGGCGACACGCGCTTTGAGGAGCTGGTGGAGATTTACGCGGAGCAGGCCGAAGCGCTGGAAGAGGCCGGGGTCGACCTCTTTGTGATCGAGACCATGATGAGCGTGGCGGAATGCCGCGCGGCGCTGCTCGCGGTCAAGCGTGTGAGCAGGAAGCCCGTCTTCGTCACCATCACCTGCGATGCACAGGGACGCACGCTCACCGGCTCCGATGCCGCGGCGGTTTTGCAGATCCTGCAGGGCATGGGCGTGGATGCCTTTGGCCTCAACTGCTCCACAGGACCTGCGGAGATGCTGCCGACTCTTCGCCGCCTGCGGGAGATTTCCCGTGTGCCGCTGATCGCAAAGCCCAACGCGGGCATGCCCGAGATCACCGACGCGGGCACGGTCTATTCCTGCACGCCGACAGATTTCACCGCCTGCCTGGAAGATTTCGCGGCTGCGGGTGTGATGATCTTCGGCGGCTGCTGCGGCACGACGGCGGAACATGTCCGAGCCCTGGCAGAGAAGTCAGAGACCCTCAGAATGAGCCCGCCCGCGCCGGTGAAGAACGGCCTTCTTCCCTGCGCCACCGAGAAGGAACTTTGCTTCCTTGACCCCGCTGTGCCCGCGGGGGAAGCACTTGCGTGCGACGGGGAATTCGAAGACCGGCTGGAGGAAGCCATGGGGGAGGACACGCCTCTTGTCACGGTGGAGATCCGGGAGGAGGCAGAGCTTGAAAACTTCGCCGATGCCCAGTATCTCATCACAAAGCCGCTCTGCCTGCGCATATCTGACGCTGCGCTTCTCGAACAGGCGCTGTGCCTTTATCAGGGCCGGGCTCTCTACGACGGTCCCCTCAGCGGGGACGTGCTCGCGGGACTTGCAAAAAAATACGGCCTGATCTATTGAGCAGACTTTTAAAACGAACAGGAGGCCGGCGGATCATCCGCCGGCCTCTCGGCTGTATGTGGTTTTTTCTTTTTATCTCTCCACGGCGACAACCAGCAGGCGGTTGTTCGGCCTGTCGGTGATGCCGGTGGACAGGGTGAGGATGTGATCCCGGCCCGCGTCCACATTCATATCGTCGAGCAGGATGGTGCCGGGCTGACCTTCCTCCTGCAGGGACTGCAGAAAGGCCCACTGATCCAGAAGTTCGCCGTCCGTGTAGTAGTCGGTGATGCGCCGGTCGTCATATACCACCACCGCAAAGATTCTGTAGACATGCTTTGCGTTTACGGCGTAGATATCGATCTCGCGGTGCGCGTCCAGATACTCGATGTCCAAATAATTGCTGAGGCTGCCGAAGTAGCTGCCGTCGGCCATGTTGCGGCCATAGACGACAGTGTTGTAAGTGTCGAAGGTCTTGCCGTCGACCTTGTTCGCGTAGATGGCGCCGGGCTTGCCGGCCGACCCGTCAAAGCAGACATTGAGATAATAATCGTCAATCGTGTGCTGCAGGATGGGATAGTTGATCTCGGTGCCGGGAATCGCAAGGCCGCCGATCACGTCGTTGTTTATCTCCCACAGGGTTGTCAGCGCCTGGGGCGGCGTATAGTCCGCGTATGCTTTCAGGGCGAACGCGGAACCGGCGAGGCACAGGATGCACAGCATGAGCGCCAGCCCAGCGGAAAGCGTGAACCGCAGCGCTCTTGTTTTAAGATAGTTGTTCATAACTTCCTCCGTTCTCCCTTGTTTTTTCACCTGCCGGACATCAGCAGTCCGGCAGGGGTACACCCGTTTTCACAGGCAGGGTTTTCTTTGGAGTATTATAACACAACTTTCAAAAAATTGCGAGATGGTTACAAAAAATTTTCGCCAAAATTTCAAAATGATTTTTTGGTAACAATCACGAATCCGGCTGTGCTTTCTCCGCTGCCACAATGAGCAGGCGGTTGTTTGGCATACCGCCGACACAGGTGGACAGCGTGATGATGTGCCCCTCGGTGCTTACGGGCACACTCTCGTCGATCACCGCACCAAAGTCATGAAGCGAGCGCAGAAAGGCCATGCGGTCGGCCGGATTGTCATCGTCGTAGCGCTCGGTGATATACCGGTCATCGTAGGTCACGACGGCGCAGAGCTCGTAGCTGTGCTTTTCGGTAGGGGTGTAAATGTCGATTTCCCGGTGGGCGGCGCGAAAGTCCGCGTCGTTGTAGTTTTTGAGACTGCCGAAATATGTGCCGTTGGCCATATTGTGGCCGTAGATGACTGTATTGAAGGTGTCAAAATTTCGCCCCTCCATGCTGTTTACATAGATGCAGCCGGGATAGCCGTAGGAGCCGTCGATGTTGATGTTGAGATAGTGATTGTCCTCCTCGGGGTGCAGGAGAATCGGATAGCTGATTGAGCTGCCGGGGATATCCAGCCAGGCAATCACGTGATGGTTCAGTTCCCAGCTTTCATAGAGTGCATCTGGCGGCGTGTAGGGTACAGGGGTCGGTGTGGGTGTCGGCGTGGGCACGGGCGTCGGCGATGGTGTGGGCACGGGCGTGGGCACGGGCGTCGGGCTTGATGTGGGTACGGGGGTGGGGGTCACTGCGAGAAAGCTGTGCACGCTGCTTACCACGACCGCCGCTGAGAAAACGACCAGTATCGCGCATACACACAGCACCGCGATCAGGATTTTTCGTTTTTTCATTTCAATTCCTTTTCACGTCGACAGGCTCAAAGACCAGATTCCTCGACAGACTGTTCTCCAGAATCATGCGATATATCTGATCTGATACAAGGTTGAAGGGCTCCGTATAATATTTGCCCAAGGCAAAAATCGCCTGTGTTTTGCAAATAACATGGGTTTTCAGGTATTCTTCTCTGACTTTCAGCTGATACATACCGTCGATCAGATACCGGGTTTTCCCGCAGCTTTCGCATGCTGACTTTTCCTCGCCCCCGCCGAAAACGATGGCCTCCTGCGGCAGGACATCCAGAATCTCGACATAGAAAATATTTCCGAGAGGCAGATCTGTCCGGGCATGGAGAACATCGTGAAACTTAAGCGGCAGATGCGCGCTTTCCAATGCGGATCTGGCCAGGGGGTCGCAAAAGAGATGCTGATTTCCCAGAGAACCGTCGGATGCGAAATGCCGTTTTCCCCATTTGACAGGCTTTTTCAGATAGAAAGCGGTGCCGACCAGCTCTCTGTGCCGGTATTTTCCGTCACCGAAAGGCTCCGAAAAGGCGAAGGCCTCCTCCTCGCGTAGCAGCTCCAGCGTGGGATGAAAGCAGCGCATCGTGAGCCATTCGGCATCCAGCAGCTCCTGTTTCGTGTATTCTCTGCTTTGAACGTCGCCGCTGCCTGCCAGCGCGGTGATTTCGCCGAAGGCGGCGCTGTCCTCATAGAGATCAAAGGTGACAGTTTCCTGCCTTATACCACCCCATGTATCGTGCTCATAGGGGATCCCGTTTCTTTCGAGGGCGTCTGTCAGTGACCGGCCGCTGTCACAACAGAAGTGATGCTTCACTCTCATTTATCGAGTCTCCTGTAAGAAACCTCCCCGAGGCAATGATCCCCGGGGAGGCCTAAGTTTATACGGTTTTGAGATCGCGCGGATTACTTCATGCTGCCGCCCACGTACACCAGTTCGCTGTAATCGAAGGTGCAGGAGATTACGGCAAAGTCATCGTCGTCGCAGATATAGGTGCCGGGATACAGGCCGCTCCTGCCCGGGTAGATGAAGGTGTGATAGAGCACACCCTCGGGTTCGATCTCAAAATTATCGATGGCGGTAAAGCTGCCGGAGGCGATGAGAATGTTGTCCATGAAGACGGACATCTCAAAATTGCGGAAATTGGAGACGGAGCAGTCCGGATTGAGGTTGGTGAAGTAGCCGTAGACCGAGACCGCTTCCGAGTCGATGGAGACGGCCACCGGAATATAGCGCAGCAGATCGCCGCGTGTGGGCAAGACGGCAAAGGCGCCGGGCGCAGCCAGCGCAAACACCAGCATCAGCGCCATCGTCAGCGCAAGCAGGCGGGAACTTTTCCGTACAGTACTTTTCCGTTCTCTCATGATCATATCCCCCTTGACAGGCAGATTTACATAATAATTTATGTTTAAATTATTAAATCACATGTCTGTCCCGTTGTCAAGGGACGGAGGTAGAAAATGTTGTAGAAATTCTCAGAAAAAAACACAAAATACTGTGGGTTGCTGCCCGCGCCTGCCGTAGAGCATATTCCGGGGCTGTTGGTAAATTCCTCTTGATTTTTCCGACAGATACGGTAAAATAACCCTGTTGTAAAAATACCTTTCAGGAGGAATACAAAAATGACTTATGAAATGGACATTGCCGGCTTAAAGCGCGAACTGCCCCTGTGCAAGCTCAATGAGAATCTGTGCATCGGCGCTTTCGTCATGTTCGGCGATGTCGAGCTGACTGTCCATTGCGCGGCCGAGCTTCTCAAGCGCGCGCCGGAATACGACTACATTATTGCCCCCGAGGCCAAGGCGATCCCCCTGGGCTATGAGATGGCCCGCCAGAGCGCGGCGGAGCGCTACTTCGTCGCCCGCAAGGGTGCCAAGGCCTACATGCAGGGCACCTTTGAAGTCACGGTGAGATCCATCACCACCAAGGGCGTGCAGCACCTGGTGCTGGATGCCGAGGATGCCGCCTTCATCAAAGGCAAGCGCATGCTCATCGTGGACGACGTGATCTCCACCGGTGAGTCTCTGCACGCCGTTGAGGAGCTGGTGGAAAAGGCCGGCGGTATCGTGGCTGGCCGCATGGCCGTCCTGGCCGAAGGCAACGCCGCCAAGCGCGACGACATCATTGTCCTCGCCCCCCTGCCCCTCTTCAGCGCCGACGGTCAGCCCCTGCCCGTGGAATAAGACAGAGCAAACCGCAAACGAACCCCCCTGGATTTCTCCAGGGGGGTTGAGCTTTTATATAAGGATTGATCAGGCTTCGCCGCGCTCGCGCAGAGCGTCCTTGCGGCTGAGGTCGATGCCGCGGGGGCCGATGTTCATAACCTTGACCCAGGTCATGTCACCGGGTTTGAGCACGTCTTCCACCTTCTCGGTGCGCTTGAACTCCAGGTCCTTGATCTTCACAAGGCCGTCCTTGCCGGGGGCCAGCTCGACCCATGCGCCGAAGTCGGAGCGGACATTGCTGACCTTGCCGTAGTACAGGGCGCCGATCTCGGGCTCGAAGACGATGTCCTCGATGGTCTTGCGGGCGGCACGGCAGGCCTCAATATCGGAGGAGGCGATGAAGATGGTGCCGTCGTCGCTGATGTCGATCTTGCAGCCGGTGTCGGCGGTGATCTTCTGGATGACCTTGCCGCCGGAGCCGATGACCTCACGGATCTTGTCGGGATTGATCTTCATCTGAATCATCTTCGGGGCGGTCTTGGCAAGCTCGCTGCGGGGCTCGGGGATGGCCTTGAGCAGGATCTCGTCGAGGATCTGGAAGCGGGCCTCGCGGGTGATCTGGAAAGCCTCCTTGACGATCTCATGCTTGAGGCCGTCGTTCTTGAGGTCCATCTGGATGGC
>JBGUQD010000196.1:0-9124 GCA_045130755.1 Candidatus Limivicinus sp.
TTACCTCCCTTTGGAAAAAGGGAGGTGCCCCGAAGGGGCGGAGGGATTGACATACGGAGATTGTACAAATCGGTCGATCCCTCAGTCACCAGTGTGCGCACTGGTGACAGCTCCCCTAAGGCAGGGGAGCTTATAAGGAAGGTGATTGAATGCCCGAAATCAACATACTCTCCCCGCATGTGGCGGATATGATCGCCGCCGGCGAAGTGGTGGAGCGCCCCGCCTCCGTCATCAAGGAGCTCATGGAAAATTCCTTTGACGCGGGCGCCCACAGCGTCACCGTCGAAATCCGCGACGGCGGCGCGACCTATATCCGCGTGCAGGACGACGGCAAGGGCATGGCGCCCGAGGACGCCGGCATTGCCTTCATGCGCCATGCCACCTCCAAGCTCCATGACGAGACGGGCCTTGAGGCCATCGGCACCATGGGCTTTCGCGGTGAGGCGCTGGCCGCCATCTCCGCAGTGAGCGAGGTCGAGCTTCTCACCCGCCGCCATGGGGATGAAAGCGGCACCCGCGTCACGCTCACCGCCGGGGACATCCAGGACATGGGCGAGACCGGCTGCCCCGAGGGGACGGTCATGCAGGTGCGCTCCCTGTTCTTCAATACGCCTGCGCGCTTGAAGTTCTTAAAGTCCGACCGGGCCGAGGCCTCTGCCTGTGTTCAGACGGCGCTTCGCTGCGCCCTCGGCAGGCCCGAGGTGTCCGTGCGTTTGCTCCGGGACGGAAAAGAAGAGTTTTTCTCTCCCGGCGACGGCAAGGCCCTGTCCTGCGTCTATGCCTTGCTGGGGCGTGACACCGCGAAGGACTTTCTGCCCATCGAATTAAACGACGGCGACATGTCCGTCACGGGCTTTGTGTCCTCTCCTTCTGCCGGGCGCGGCAACCGGGGCATGCAGTTTTTCTACTGCAACGGGCGCTTCATCCGATCACTCCTCCTGCAGACGGCAGTGGAGCAGGCTTATAAAAACAGCCTGCTGGTCGGGCGCTTCCCGGCATGCGTGATTTATCTGAAGCTCTCGAATGCAGCCGTCGACGTGAACGTCCACCCGGCGAAGACCGAAGTCAAGTTCTCACAGGAGAAGCGGGTCTTCGATCTCGTTTACCACGCGGCGCTGGCTGCGCTGTCAACGGAAGACCGTACCGCAGCCGCCGAAGAGGAAAAGCCGAAGAGCGCGCCCGCCGTCTCCGCGCCTGCCTAT
Source organism: Candidatus Limivicinus sp. (assembly GCA_045130755.1). GTDB lineage: Bacteria > Bacillota > Clostridia > Oscillospirales > Oscillospiraceae > Limivicinus. The sequence continues at coordinate 1,203 of JBGUQD010000196.1, forward strand.
ACGGCGCCCGCGGCAAAGCCCGGCCCGCGCCCGGACTTCTACCGCTCCATGAGCGCCGCCGACTTTCGCGCGCAGAATTACAGTGTCAGGCCCGTTGCCCCGTCAAGGCCCGCCGAGGCCGCTCCGGTCCTCCGGGCCTATGAGCAGCCCTACCAGACACGCCTGGACATGTCCCCGGCCCCGATGCCCGCTGTCAAGACGCAGGAATCGACAAAAAGTGCCGCGATTGAACCTGTAAATTCTGGTAATACTGTGGAAAACCCTGTTCAAAGTGTTGAAAAACCTACACTTCCAGATTACAAACTCATCGGCGAGGCTCTGCACCTGTATATCCTTGTCGAGACCGGGGACGAGCTGCTCCTCATTGACAAGCACGCCGCCCACGAGCGCATGATCTTTGACCGGCTCAAAACGCAGGATCGCAGCATTATGGCCCAGACCCTGCTCGAGGGCATCACCCTCCGCCTCGACGGGGAGGAGCGGGAGCTTCTGGAGCAAAACGGCGAGCTTTTAAGTGAGCTCGGCTTTGAGATCGAGCAATACGGCGAAGACGATTTTATCCTCCGCACCGTGCCGGCGGACATGAACCCCTCGGACGCGCGGGCAGCCGTGGAGGAAATCTTCGAGAAGCTGCGCGACGGCAAGGTCCCGGATCCGAAGAGCGCCCGGGACGAGATTCTGCACACGGTTGCCTGCAAGGCGGCCATCAAGGCGGGCTACATCACCGACCGGCAGGAACTTGACCGCATCGTGCGGGCGGTCCTGTCCGGCGCGGTAAAATACTGCCCGCACGGAAGGCCCGTCTCCGCCGTACTCGGCAGACGGGATCTGGATAAACTGTTCAAGAGAATCGTTTGAATGAGCGTGGAGTGTGGAGTTGTTGAACGGCTCTGCCGCAGCAATAACAGACTTCGCCCTCAGAAACTCGCATTAGGGAACGCCATAACTTCACTTTAAAAACTCCAAACTCCAAACTGAACGAAAGGCTGTGAGGCTTCGCTTATGCGCAATAAAATAGTCGTTGTCGCGGGGCCGACCGCCTCGGGAAAAACAAAGCTCGGCATTGAGCTTGCCAAAATCTATAGGGGCGAGATCGTCTCCGCCGACTCCATGCAGCTCTACCGCGGCATGGACATCGGCACCGCCAAGGCGACAAAAGAGGAACAGGCCCGGGCCGTGCACCACATGCTCGACGTTGCCGACCCTTCGGAAACTTACTCCGTGGCCCGTTATGTGAAGGAAGCCGGGAAAATCTGCGACGACATCCTGTCGCGCGGGCAGGTGCCCATCCTGGTGGGCGGAACGGGGCTGTATATCGACTCGCTCATTTCCGGGCGAGACTTTGCCGACAACCAGGAAGACAACGCCCTGCGCTCCGAGCTCGAAGCGGAATACGACCGCCTCGGCGGGGAGGCCATGCTGCAGAAGCTCGCCGCCTTTGACCCCGAGCGGGCAGCGAAGCTGGGAGCCGGGGATAAACGCCGTATCGTGCGCGCCGTCGAGATCTATCGCCTCACCGGGATAACCGCCACAGAGCATGACGAGGAAACCCGCCGCCGCCCGCCGAGATATGACGCGGCGCGGATCGTGCTGAACTTCAAAGACCGCGCCGACCTCTACGCCCGTATTGATCAGCGGGTAACGCAGATGGCTGCCGACGGGCTTTATGACGAGGTGCAGCGTCTGCTGGACGCCGGCCTCCCGCCGGACTGCACCGCCATGCAGGCCATCGGCTACAAAGAGGCGGTGCTCGCCCTCAGGGGAGAGCTTACCAGAGAAGAAGCGCTCGACCTCATCCGACAGGGCAGCCGCCGCTATGCCAAGCGCCAGATTACCTGGTTTGGCCGCTGGGAAGGAGCGCTGCGCATCCTCTGGGAGCGTATCCCGGATTTTGAAGCCGCCCTCCGCTCTTCGACAGCGTTTTTACAAAGCCGCGGGTATCATGAGTAATACGCGATTATCGCGCAATTACTTATGACGGAGCGGTGAAGGATATGCCGCTCCGCAAATAAAGGAGTGGCTGAAATGCAGAAAACGCAAAATCTCCAGGATCAATTCCTCAACCAGTTACGCAAAGACCGGGCTGTCGTCACGATGTTTCTGATGAACGGCTTCCAGCTCCACGGCATTGTGCGGGGCTTTGACGGCTTTACGGTGGTGCTCGACTCCGACGGGCGGCAGCAGCTGATTTACAAGCACGCGATCTCCACCGTCGTGCCGCCGCGGCCCGTCCCCTTTGATGGGGAGGACTGAGCGCCTTTTCTACCACGCGCTGGCGGCACTGCTTTTTGCCGCCGCCTGCGCGTGGTGCCTGGCGGCGCTGTACACACAACTCGGTGACGCACCGCCCGAAGTCATACCGGAGGCGAGCGCCGTTCCCGCGCCGCGCCGGTTTCGCGGTCTGCTGATCCGGCAGGAGCAGCGCCTCCCCGCCGGAGCCTTTCCGGGAACGGAGGCGGGAACACGCCTGAATGCCGCCGATACCGGCACGGAGAGCGCTCTTTTCTTCCCGGACTGCGACGGCTGGGAGGGCCTGAGTCCCGCCGATGCGCAGATGCTAACCCCCGGCGGGCTGGAAAGACTCATGAATGCCGAACCCCCGGAGCGGGAAGACACGCCGCGGCTGGTTTACGGCTTTGCGCTCATCTGCGCCGCGCTCCTGGAAGACGGCGATGCGCCCCTGCCCGGCCCGTGCCGGCTGACAATCGACGGCATGGAGGACGGGATCGGTGCGGAACTTATCTCTGTCACCGCCGATGCCATGGGGCGGCGTATGCTGCTCCTGCGCCTGACGGAGTTTCCGGAGGCGCTTTATGAGATGCGCATCGTGGAGGGAACGATCGAAGAATAAACCTACAGATAAAGAAGGTCACAACCATGAGCATTGCGGAGAATATCGCACAGGTAAAAGCAAACATCGAACGCGCAGCCATCGCTGCCGGGCGGGATCCGAAGGAGATTCTGCTGGTCGGCGCGACAAAGATGAACGACGCAGACCGTGTCCGGGAGGCCGTCGCCGCAGGACTTCCCTGCTGCGGGGAGAACCGCGTGCAGGAGCTGCTGGAAAAAAACGAGGCCGGGGCCTACGCGGGCGCTGACCTTCACTTCATCGGCACGCTGCAGAAAAACAAGGCCAAGTACCTGGTGGGCCTTGTGTCGCTCATCCACAGCGTGGACAGCGTGGAGCTCATGAAAGAGATCAGCCGCCAGGCAATCAAACGCGGTATCCGGCAGGATATCCTGCTCGAAGTCAACACCGGGGGAGAGGCATCCAAATCCGGTTTCGCGCCGGAGGCGCTCCGGGAGGCGCTCGAAAGAGCGGGAGATTTCCCCGGCATTTTCGTGCGCGGACTCATGACCATCCCGCCGATTTGCCGAATGCCGGAGGAAAATCTCCCATATTTCGATCTTTTGCGACAGCTTTTTATTGACAATAGCGAAAAAAAATACGATAATGTACGCATGGATTTTATGTCTATGGGCATGAGCGGCGATTATGAGGCCGCGATCGCCTGCGGGGCGAACATCGTGCGTGTCGGTACTGCCATCTTCGGCCAGCGGCACTACGGTGCGACCTGAGCAAGTACTGGAGGATTGCCATGGGGTTCATGGATGGATTGAAAAAACTGACGCAGCCCTACGATGACGACGAGGACTTTTTCGAAGGGGCCGACCAAAGTCTGCGCCCGCAGCCGAAGCCGGAACAGAAGGCAGCGGTGAGCGCTGCACAGATGGCCTTTGAAAATGCCTTTGCCGATCCGGGCGGTACGCCTGCGCCCGCAGAAGAGGCACAGCCGAAAAAACCGGCCGAGGGGGGAACCGGCGGCATCTTCGGCGGCTTCAAGAAGGCGGCGCAGAGTGCCTCCAAGCCCAGGCGCGAGCGCACCGTCAATTTCGGCGGGCGCGAGACTTCGGTTCTGCTCTTCAGCCCCAAAAACTTTGACGAGGCCGGGGAGCTGGTCAGCTATCTGCAGCAGGATATGACCTGCGTCATGACGCTTGAGACCGTCCCGGCGGAGACCGCGCGCAGGCTCCTGGATTTCCTGTCCGGCATCGCCTTCGCTCTCGGCGGGAAGATCACACCCGTGTCCGCAAAGACATATTTCATCACCCCGCAGAATGTAGACATTTTGGGAACTCAGCCGCAGCAACAGACAGATCAGCAGCCGGAAAACTCCGGGCACTATTTTTGACCCTGCAAGGGCCGTATCAGATCAGAAAGGTGGATAAGCTATGATTACTGCACAGGATATTCGGGAGAAGGGTTTCGAGAGAGCACGCATGGGCGGCTACGATATGGCCTCCGTCGATGAGTTTCTGGAGGAGCTGGCCGATGATGTGGCCGCGACCCAGAAGGAAAACGCCGTTTTGAAGAGCAAGATGAAGGTCCTCGTCGACAAGGTCGAGGAGTACCGTTCCAATGAAGAGGCGCTCAACGCCGCGATTCTCTCCGCGCAGAAGCTCGCCGTTCAGATCGAGAACGAGGCCCGCCAGCGCGCCGCCGCCACCATTGCCGAGGCCGAGGAGAAGGCACGCGAGACCATCGGCTCCATCTCTGACCGCGCCGACGCCGAGGAGAAGCGCCTGGCCGACGCCAAGGCTGCCGCCGCCAAGTACATCGAGGCTGCCAAGGCCCTCTGCAACACCCAGCTCGGCAAGCTTGGCAAGATCGCCGGCGAGATGGGCATTGAGGAGCCCGCACCGGTTGTTGAGGAGCCCGCTGCCCCCGCCAAGGTCGAAGAGCCTGCGGAGGCCGATGTGGAAGAAACCGTCCGCGCCATCGAGAGCACCGCTGCCCGCCTGCAGGCGGACGACGGCGTGAAGCTGGACATGCCCGATGATACCGCCAGCTACCGCCCCAAGCAGCGCAAGCTGGACAACACCCAGCCCTTTACGTTCTGAAAAAGAAGTTCCGGGGCGCGCGCATCGCGTGCGCCCCTTTTCCCCTTAAATAAGAGAGATTTTTAGGAGCAACAGAAACCATGTCACAGGACTATAACGCCACATTAAACCTTCCGAAAACCGAGTTTCCCATGCGCGCCGGCCTGCCCAAGCGTGAGCCCGAGATGCTCAAAGCCTGGCAGGAGCAGGACATCTACCGCGAGATGCTCAAAAAAAACGAAGGGCACCCCCGTTTCAACCTCCACGACGGCCCTCCCTTCTCCAACGGCAACATCCACATGGGCCACGCCCTGAATAAGTGCATCAAGGACTTTATCACCCGCTCCTACGCCATGCGCGGTTACTATACCCCCTATATCCCCGGCTGGGACAACCACGGCATGCCCATTGAGTCCGCCATCATCAAGGAGCAGAAGCTCAACCACAAGGCCATGAGCGTGGCGGATTTCCGCTCTGCCTGCCACAAATACGCTGAGAAATATGTCGGCATCCAGATGGAAGGCTTCAAGCGTCTGGGTGTCGTGGCCGACTGGGAGCACCCCTACCTCACCATGAACAAGGGCTTTGAGGCGGACGAGGTGCGCATCTTCGGCAAAATGTACCGCAACGGCCACATCTACAAGGGCTTTAAGCCCGTCTATTGGTGTGCCCACGACGAGACCGCCCTGGCTGAGGCTGAGATCGAATACCAGGATGACCCCGTCACCACCGTCTACGTCAAGTTCCCCATTTTTGACGACAAGGGGAAGCTCGGCCATCTGGACAAGTCGAAGCTCTCCTTCCTCATCTGGACGACGACCACCTGGACCCTGCCCGGCAACCTCGGCATTACCCTCTCCCCGGGCGACAGCTACGCGATCGTGAAGCTGGATAACGGCGAGATGCTCATCATGGCCGAGGCTCTCGTCGAGTCCGTCATGAAGGCCGGCAAGGTGGAGCACTGGGAAATCGTGGAGACCCACGAGGGCAGCTTCTTCGAGTACATGCTGGCCCACCACCCATTCCTCGACAAGACAAGCCTCGTCATGCTCGCCGACTATGTCACCATGGACTCCGGTACCGGCTGCGTCCACACCGCTCCCGGCTTCGGCGCCGACGACTATAACACCTGCTCCCGCTACGGTCTCGAGATGGTCGTGCCCGTGGACGACCAGGGCCGCCACACCGAGTACGCCGGCAAGTATGCCGGGCTGCATACCGAGGAATCCAACCCCGTCATCTACGCCGACATGAAGGAAAGCGGCGTCCTCTTCGCAAGCGAAGAGATCGTCCACAGCTATCCCCACTGCTGGCGCTGCAAAAAGCCCATCATCTTCCGCGCCACTCCCCAGTGGTTCTGCTCGGTCGACTCCTTCAAGGAAGAGGCGATTTCCGCCTGCGACAATGTGCGCTGGCTCCCCGCCTGGGGCAAGGAGCGCATGGCCGCCATGATCCGCGAGCGCGCCGACTGGTGCATCTCCCGTCAGCGCCGCTGGGGCCTGCCGATCCCCGTGTTCTACTGCGAGGACTGCAAGAAGCCCGTCTGCACCGACGAGAGCATTGAATCCGTGGCGAAAGTCTTCGGAGAAAAGGGCTCCAACGCCTGGTTTGAACAGGAGGCTTCCGAGCTTCTTCCCGCCGGCTTCAAGTGCCCCCACTGCGGCGGCACCCACTTCACCAAGGAAACAAACACCCTCGACGGCTGGTTTGACTCCGGCTCCACCCATTTTGCCGCCATGAAGCGCGACCAGGGCTTCTGGCCCGCCGACATGTACATGGAGGGCGGCGACCAGTACAGAGGCTGGTTCCAGTCCTCCCTGCTCACCGCTGTCGGCGCACTGAACCAGGGCGCGCCCTATAAAGAATGCCTGACCCACGGCTGGACCGTCGACGGCGAAGGCAAGGCGATGCACAAGTCCCTCGGCAACGGTGTCGACCCGGCCGATATGATCAAGGAGTTCGGCGCCGACATGATCCGCCTCTGGGCCGGCTCTGCCGACTACCATGTGGATGTGCGCTGCTCCCGCGAGATCTTCAAGCAGCTCAGCCAGAACTACCTCAAATTCCGCAACACTGCCCGCTACTGCCTCGGCAACCTTGAGGGCTTTGACGCGGACAATCTGGTGAAGCCCGCGGATATGCTGCCGCTGGACCGCTGGGCCATGACCAAGCTCAACGAGCTGATTGCCCAGGTTATGAAGGCTTACGACAACTACGAGTTCCACACGGTGTCCCACGCGATCAACGACTTCTGCGTGGTGGAGCTGAGCTCCTTCTACCTCGATATCATCAAGGATCGCCTCTACTGCGAGGAGCGCGACGGCATCAAGCGCCGCAGCGCCCAGACCGCCCTGTTCCTGATCCTCGATACCCTGACCAAGATGTTTGCCCCCATCCTCGCTTTCACCTGCGATGAGATCTGGCAGGCCATGCCCCACCGGGCGGAGGACGACAAGCGCAATGTTCTCTTCAACACGATGAACAATGCCTTTACCGCGTATGCCCTCGATGAAGCCGAGATGGCAAAGTGGGAGCAGGTCATTGCCCTGCGCGGTGATGTAAACGCCGTTCTCGAGACTGCCCGCGCCGACAAGCGCATCGGCAAGCCCCTCGAGGCCGCCGTCATGCTCCACCCCGAAACCGCGGATGCAAAGGCCGTGCTGGATGAGTTGTCCGATATGGACCTTGCCGACCTTTTCATCGTGTCCAAGTGCCTTGTCACTGACGATGAGCCCGCCGAGGGTTCCGTCACCGGCAAGGGCAGCACGTACGATCTCCGGATCTCCGTCTCCGAGGCTCCCGGCACCAAGTGCCCGCGCTGCTGGAAGCACTCTGTCGACGCAGACCCCGAAACGGGTCTCTGCCCGCGCTGCAAGGCGGTCGTTGCAAAGCTGTAAATAAGCGCTAAGCCCCCTTTCGAAAAAGGGGGCTGTCACGAAGTGACTGGGGGATCGATCCCTCCGCCCCTTCGGGGCACCTCCCTTTTTCCAAAGGGAGGTAAGCCCTATCCCATGCGTCGGGTCATCACCCGGCAGATAGGA
>JBGUQD010000197.1:0-25466 GCA_045130755.1 Candidatus Limivicinus sp.
CGAAGAAGGCGATATGAAGGATACCGTTGCAAGGCTGGCCGACCAACAGATGGCGAGCAATGAGATCCAGGCAAGGATTGACAGCCTGACCGACAGCCAGATGTCCACGGACGCCGTCACGGCTCAGGTGAACGCAGCCGTCAAACAGCAGATGGCCTCCGACGAGATCCGGACCCGGATCGACCAGGCGGTCCGGCAGAAGCTTGCCGACCCTGACCTTCGCGCCAAGGCCGAGGCCGAGGCCGAGCCCGAGGTACGCAGGCAGGTAGAGGCGGCGGCCCGACAAAAGGCGGCGGATGCCATCGCCAACCTGACGGACGACCAGGTGGCCGCCATCGTGAATCAGCAAATGGCCTCTGATGACATCAAGGCCCGGATGGACAAGGCCGTGAACGAGCAAATGGCCTCGGACGAGGTCCGCGCCGCCATCGAAGACAATACCGACGCCCAGATGAAGACCAAGGCAGTCAAAAAGCAGATCAGGGCCGAGATCAAAAAGCAGATGGGCACGGACGCCGTGGAGAAGACGGTGCGGGATGAGGTCGAAAAGCGCATGGCCTCCGACGAGGTGCTGGCGATCATCGAATCCAATGTTGCCGAGCAGATGAAGGGCAAGGCCGTCCGGGAAAAGCTGGAGGCCGAGTACGAAAAGCAGCTGGCCTCGGACACCGTGGAGCAAACTGTGGCGGATGAAATCGAAAAGCAGCTGGCTTCAGACGACGTAAAAGCGCTGATCGACAAGAACATCGAGGAGCACTACAACAGCGACGAGGTCCGATCTCAGATCACCGACACCGTCAACGCGCAGATGCGCACGGCGAAGGTTCAGGCCATCATCGAACAGAACATCGCCGACCAAAAGACCAAATCCGAATACCTGAACGCCGTGGCCGAGGCGCTGGAAGAAAACGGCGAAAACGGCGAGGCCTATCGCGGCCTCAGCGACGCGATGGCAAAGCTGGACAGCGTGCACGAATTCTACCGGGGCGTGCTGGATTACACCGGCGCGGTAAGCCAGGCCGCCGAAGGCGCGACCAAGCTGAAGGAGGGCGCCGCGGCGCTGGCCGACGGCGCAAAGCAGCTGGACGACGGCGCAAGCGACCTGCTGGACGGCGCCACCGAGCTGAAGGACGGCGCCGCGGCACTGGCCGACGGCGCGAAACAGCTGGACGACGGCGCGGGCGACCTGCTGGACGGCGCCACCGAGCTGAAGGGCGGCATGGATGAATTGAAGGACGGCCTGAATCAGTTCAACGACGAGGCCATCCAAAAGCTGATCACGCTGCTGAACGACGACCTCGGCGCGCTCACCCACCGCGCCAGGGCAATGATCAACGCGGCCAGGGGCTATGCCTCCTACTCCGGCATCGCCGAAGGCCAGACGGGCACGACCCAGTTCATCATCAAGAGCGCGGGGATCTGATCCGCAACGCAAAACAAGCGGGCGGCATACCGAGCATTCGGCATGCCGCCCGCTTGTTTTGTCACAGCCCTTACGCGCCCATCAGCAGCCTGGGGATCAGCATGGAGACCTCCGGAATGAAGGTGACCAGCATCAGCACCAGGATCATCATCAGATAGAAGGGCAGGCAGGCCTTGGTGGCGTCCTCGATCTTCAGCTTGCCGATGGAGCAGCCGGCGAACAGCGCCGCGCCCACCGGGGGTGTGCACAGGCCGATGGCCAGGTTCAAAATCAGCATCGCGCCGAACTGGACGCTGCCCATGCCCAGCTGCTGCGCGACCGGCAACAGTATGGGGGTCAGGATCAGGATCAGCGGACCCATGTCCATGATGCAGCCCAGCACCAGGCACAGCAGGTTGATCAGCAGCAGCAGTATGATCCGGTTGTTCGTTATGCCCAACAGCAGGCCGGTGGCCTTGGCGGGAATCTTCAGGTAGGCCAGAAGCCAGCCGAACATCGATGCCGTGGAGATCAGCGCCATGACCATGGCGATGGTCCGCAGCGACTTGCGCAGTATGCTGCCAAACTGGCGAAGCGGGATCTCCCGGTACACGAAGAAGGTGATGATAAAGGCGTACACCACGGCCACTGCCGCGGATTCGGTGGCGGTGAACCAGCCGAAGATGACGCCGCCCACGATGATCAGGCAGGTCATCAGGCCCAGGAACGCGTCCTTGAAGATCTTGAAGAATTCCTTGGCGGTATAGCGCTGGCCCTTGGGATAGTTGCGCTTGCGGGCGATGATCGCGGTCATGACCATCAGCGCGACGCCCAGCAGTATGCCCGGAACCAGGCCACCCATGAACAGCTGGCCGATTGACACGCCGCCGCCCGCCGCCATGGCGAACAGTATCATGTTGTGGGAGGGCGGGATCATGACGCCCTGGCACGAGCTGGTGACCGTCACAGCCACGGAGAAGTCGTTGTCATAGCCGGAATCGTTCATCATCGGGATCAGGATCGCGCCGATGGACGAGGTGTCCGCCACGGCCGAGCCGGAAATGCCGCCGAAGAACATGGAGGCCAGTATGTTCACCTGGGCAAGGCCGCCGCGCATCCAGCCCACGCAGGCGTTCGCCAGCTTGATCAGCCGGCTGGATATGCCGCCCTGGCCCATGATCTCTCCGGCCAGTATGAAGAAGGGAATCGCCATCAGCGAGAAGGACTGCACGCCGTTGACCATGCGCTGGAACAGCGTGGGCAGCGGTATGCGCAGGTACAGCGCCGTCAGCACCGAAGAGACGGCGAGCGTGAAGGAAATGGGCATGCGGATGACCAGCAGCACCACAAAGCTCGTAAACAGTATGGCAATCGCCACGGACATATCAGGCATCTTGATCCTCCTTCCCGGCCTCGCCAATCAGCTGCTTGTCCCTCTTGGCCGCCACGATCAAAGCGTTCAGGAAAACCAGTATGCCGGACAGGGGCAGTATGATATACAGCACGGCGCTGGGCATCTTGGTGGCGGGCATCGTGGAATTCTTGGTGACGTTCATGATCTGCACGCCATAGACCAGCATCATCACGCCGATGCCGGCGATCAGCAGATGGTCGATGGTCTCAAGGATGCCGATCACCTTTTTGGAGCACTTCATCGTGAACATCTCGATGCTGATGTGGATCTTCTCGCCCACGCCGATGGCCATGCCGATCAGAGAGAACCACACCAGCAGCAGGGTCGCGATCTCCTGGGTCCACGGCATGCCCTGATTGAAGATGTAGCGCAGGATGACATCGAAGAATACGACGACCGTCATGACGACCAGGCTGATCATCGCAAGCCATTCCAGCGCGTGAAAGATGATCTTGAATGTCTTTTTCATCGCGTTTTCCTTCAATCCTTGTCGATTAGCGCTTGCAACGAGGCGGGCCGCCGACTGTCGGCGACCCGCCTTGATTGCCGTCAATTACTGGCGCAGGGCCTGGATCCGCTCGACGATGGCCTTCTGCTCATCGTTCAGATAGGATTCGTACATGGGCGCCACGGCGTCCTTGAAGGCCTGCATTTCCTCGTCGGTGAGGGTGGTCAGGGTGCAGCCCTTTTCGATGGCGATCTGGGCGTTCTTGGCCTCGGACTCCTCCCAGGCGTCCTTATGCCAGACCTCGGCCTCGTGCGCGCACTCCTTGATCAGGGTCTGATCCTCCTCGGACAGCTTGTCCCAGGTCTGCTTGGAGGCCAGGATCATGTCGGGCATGTAGGAATGGCCGTCATAGGTCCAGTAGGGAGCGACCTCGTAGAAGGACATTTCGATGTAGGAGGTCATGTTGTTCTCAGCGCCGTCCACCACGCCGGACTGGATGGAGGAATAGGTGTCGTTGAAGGGCAGGCCCACGCCCGCGGCGCCCAGGTTGCTCATCAGGTTCAGCATCAGGTCGGACTCGGAAACGCGAATCTTCATGCCAGCCATGTCGGCGGGGGTGTGGATCTCCTTTTTCGCGTTGAAGAAGTTGCGGGAGCCGGGATGGATGTAGGTAATGCCCACCAGGTTGTTGTTCTCCAGGGTGTCGAACACCTCCTGGCCGATCTCGCCGTCCATGACCTCAAACAGATGGTCGACGTCGTTGTACAGATACGGCATCTGCATGGCGTTCATCAGCGGGGCGAACTCCGCGGCAGCGCCGGAGGAAACGCGGGTGAAATCCAGGCCGCCAAACTGGCACTGCTCGATGGTGGAGCGCTCGTCGCCCAGCTCGCCGGCGAAGTGGCACTCGATGGTGATGCGGCCTTCGCTGCGCTCGTTCACCAGGTCGGCGAACATCTGGCAGGCCTGAGACGTGATGTGCTCGGCGTTGTGGCTGTTGGCCAGGCGCAGCAGGATCGCGTCATCCGCGAACGCGGCGCTGGACAGGGTCAGGACCACCATAACGGCGACAACCAGTGCGATAATCCTCTTTTTCATTGAAATACCCTCCCTTTCATCGTGTCGAATGATCGATTGGTTACACCAATATTATAGAGGAATCGCCCGTTTTTCTAAACCGTAAATTCCTGCCATTGCCATGGCAAATCATCGCGCAGGTTAGAAAAAGCAGGCAATGTTTTGCACACATTGCCCAATTACGGTTCGTCTATACTGTTGTCTCTGTACTCAGACGGGGTTAAACCAGTGCTGCGTTTGAACACTTTGACGAAATAATTAGCATCCTGGTAACCCACGCTGCGTCCGATCTCGCCCACGGTAAGCCCGGTGGTCCGCAGGCGCTTCTTGGCGCTCTGCACCCGCAGCTCCGTCAGCTTTTCCAAAAACGTCGCGCCCGTCTCCGCCTTGATCTTCCTGGAAAAGTAGGCCGCGCTCATCCCCATGCTGTAGGCCGCGGCCTCCAGGCTCACGTCCTCGGCATAGTGCCCGTACAGCCAGGTCTCAAAGGCCGTGGCGAAGGGCGATTTCTCCTCCGTCGCACCTTCGGAAATGTGGAACACCTTGGCCAGCAGCTGCCTGAGGTCCTGCTCGGAGACCGGCTTCAGCAGGTAGTCCCGCCCGCCGGCGCGCATCGCCTGGACCGCGTAGTCGAAGCTGTCATAGGCGGTCAGGAACACGATCACCGCCTCCGGCAAATGCTCGCTGATCACGGCGGTGGCCTCCAGCCCGTTCATCCGGGGCATCACGATGTCCATCAACACCAGGTCCGGCCGCATCTCCATCGCCTTGTGGATGGCCCGGCTTCCATCCTCCGCCGATTCCACCACGCCCTCCTGGCGAAGGATATGGCTGAGCCTGGATACCAGCGCCTGTCTGCTCAGCGGCTCATCCTCGACCACCAACACCTTAATCAACGCGTCCTCCCCCCTCCTATGGTCATGGTGATGCGCGTGCCGCGCCCGATCTGGGATTCGATGTCCATGCGCCCGCCCAGGTACTGCAGGCGCTCGCGTATGTTGTTCAGGCCGACGCTCCGGTGCGCCTTCTCCCCGTCCAGCGCGGAAACATCGAACCCGCAGCCGTTGTCGGACATTTCGATCACAAGGGCGCCCTGTTCGTCCTCGCGGATGCTCACATCGATCTCCCCGCCCTCGGTGATATCCTGAAAGCCGTGGATGATGCTGTTTTCCGCGATGGTCTGCAGCATGAACTTCGGCACCGCCCGCTCGTTCAGCGTCGGATCGAAGGGCTCTATGCTCATGCTGATGCGGCCGGCAAAGCGGGCGTCCATCAGCTCCATGTAGTCCGCCAGGTATTGCAGCTCCTGTCCCAGCGTCACCCGCTTTTCGTGGCTCTCCAGGGAGTACCGGAATATCTTGGCCATGCGCTCGATCAGGTTTTCGGTGATCGGAGCCTCCTCCTCGTTGGCCATGGCGGCAATGGCGTTCAGCGTGTTGAACAGGAAGTGCGGGTCGATCTGGCTTTGCAGCTCGGCGTAGCGGCTCTCCTGCATCGCCTCCTGCATGCGGGCGTTCTCCTTCTCGATCTCCGCCTCCCGCTCCATGGCCCGTATCGTCTCCTTGACCCGCGATTGCATGATGTTGAAGGAGCGGGCCACCCGTCCGATTTCATCCGCCGAGCCGTCGTCCAGCGGCGGCGTGTCGTAGTTGCCGCCGCTGATGGCATCCGCCGCCGCGCCCAGCTCCAGCAGGGGCCTCAGCATGGTACGGATCAGCAGGTACAGGCAGAACACTGTCACGCAGGTGGCTGCAACCATCAGCGCCACGGTGACGCGGGTGTTCGTCCGGTTGGTGGCCGTGATCCTGTCCCAACTGCGCTCGCCCTCCCGCATTCTGAACTGCAGCAGCTCCAGCCCGTAGCGGTTCAGGTAAATGTTCTGGCGCTGCAGCAGCACGAACAGGCGGACCCGCTCATAGTAATCCGGGCTGTCCAGCAGGGCGTTCCGGTCCTGCCTGTAGTGGGTCATGGCGTTGGTGATCGCCTGCTTCAGCATGTACTCCTGGCGGGCGTCGCTGCCAAGATTCGGCAGCAGCGCCTTCAGGCGTTCGTCCGTCGTGCTGGCAGCCTCTACATAGGCGATCTCATCCTCCGAGGTATGGGAAGGCCGCACATAGGCCTCCATGCAGCTGTCCTCCCGGGAAATGGCGTTGATAAACCCGGTAATCTCGTTGTACTGCCGCATGATCCTGGTGGACTTGTTCGCCAGCGTGCCCAGCTGGAACATGTTGTAGAACACGATGATCCACATCAGCCCCATGAGCGTGCCCAGGATGATCATCATCTTCCTGAAAAACGGAACATCGCGCCAGAACTGGAAAAACCTCATGCCCGGTCCCCCTTTACGGATTGCGCGGTTGTGGTTTCCGCCGGGTTGTGGTATCATGGTCATATGGATAAGAAGCTGATACTTTTCACCGACGTCGGCGACACGATCATCGACGAAGCCAGCGAGGTGCGCGAGGTCCCCTTCGGCGTGGTGCTGCACGCCCGATGCGTCCCCGGCGCGCGTGAGGCGCTGCTGGAGCTGCACCGGCGTGGTTATGTCATCGCCATGGTGGCGGACGGCCTGGCCGCCTCCTTCGAGAACACCATGCGGGAAAACGGCCTGGATCACGTGTTTATCGCCCGGGTCATTTCAGAGACCCTGAACAGCCAAAAGCCCGCGCCGGAGATGTTCCGGGCCGCCATGGAAGCCCTGGGCCTTTCGGATGCGGACAAGGGCCGGGTGATCATGGTGGGCAACAACCTGGAGCGGGACATCGCCGGCGCGAACCGCTTCGGCCTGCGCTCCGTGCTGCTGGACTGGTCCCCCCGGTACCGCCACGAACCTGAAGCTCCCGACGAGATCCCCGATTACACCATCCACACCCCCGAAGAGCTCGTCACTCTCGCGGAGCGGTTGAACGGGGAATTGGAGACTGGATGACGAAGATCAGGGTCGCCGGCTTCCGCGCGGCAGCCACTATTCCTGTTCCCTAATCCCTGTTCCCCATATCCCTGATCACCCTCGCCGGCACGCCGCCCACGATGGTCATCGGGGGCACGTCCTTCGTGACCACGGCTCCGGCGGCCACCACCGCGCCGTCGCCGATGGTGACGCCCTTGGTGATCACCGCGTTCGCGCCGATCCACACGTTGCTGCCCAGCCGGATGGGGGCATAGTGGTTCATGCGGCTGGTGGGGTCCAGGTCGTGGTCGATGGTCGCGAACACCACATTGTGGCCGATCAGCGCGCCGTCTCCGATGAACACGCCGCCCTGATCCTGGAAGTGGCAGCCCGCGTTCACGAACACGCGCCTGCCGAAGTGCAGGTTGCGGCCGAAGTCAGAATAGAACGGCGGGAACAGCGTGAAGCTCTCGTCCACCGGCTCGCCGGTGATCTCCGAAACCAGCGCCCGCACCTTGTCCGGCGTGTGATAGGCGGTGTTCAGCGACATCGTCAGCCGGTGGGTGCGCTCGCAGGCCTCCATCACCAGGGCGTTCATCTCGTCGGTGAGCACCGGGTCGATGTGCGCGTTGATGTAATCCACCACGTCCTGTATAGTCATGGCCTGTTCCTCCTGTCACTTAAAAGTTCTCCCACATGAAATGCTTCAGCCCTTGGGCGGCAGCGTCCTCGTCCTCGCCCTCGATGGTCAGCTTCACCACGTCTCCCTGCTTCACGCCCAAGCCCATCAGGCCCAGCACACGCTTGGCGTCCGCACCCTTTTCCCCCTTGTAGAGCATGACGGCGGAGGCGTACCTGCCCGCCTCCTTCACCAGCAGCCCGGCGTGGCGGGCGTGCATGCCCACCGGGGCCTTTATCGTGTACATAAACGATCTCATCGCGCGCCTCCCTTCAGTCGGTTCATCGCAAAGCCCAGCACCGAGCCCACCAGGCCGCCCACGATGTGGCCCATCTGGGAGATGCTGTCCGCCGTAAAGATGCTCTGGTATACCTGCTGGCCGATGTACAGCACCGCCACCACGATGAACGTCAGCGGCACCTCCCCGGCCTCGGCACTGGTGATGGAGGACAGCAGTATCATCGCGAACACGATGCCGCTGGCCCCCAGCAGCGCCACGCGGGGGAAGAACAGCATGTTCACGATGCCGGTGACCACGGCGGTGGCCACCATCACGACGATGATGTTGGCCGTGCCGTGCTTCTCCTCCAGCATGGGGCCCAGGATCAGCAGCAGCATCATGTTGTTCATCAGGTGGCCCCAGTCGGCGTGGCCCAGCACGTGGGTCACGCAGCGCACGTAGGTCAGCGGATTCGCCAGCGACGACCGGTACACGCTGAACAGCGTCCGGTTGCTGGCCCCGCCGGTGGCGATGTTGAGCACCTGCACCGCCACGCAGGCCAGCGCAAAGATCAGCACCGCGGGCGAATTGAAGGTGATCCTCAGCTTGCGTCTTTCCATGATTGGCCCCTCCTCCGTCTTCTGTCGTTCATGCTGGAATATGCGCGAAGATCCTCCGCCGCGCACTGGATGACAACCGACGCGTGTAGGTGTCATCCCGGGCGCGGCGAAGGATCTTCGCGTCGTGTTTATGATGGCTTCAGGAAACTCGGACGCGTTCCGCCCGATCCGGCTTCTATGCCATCGCCTTGGTGGCGATCACCGGAACGCCGGTGCCGGCGGCGTCCTCGAGCACCACGTCGCCGATGGCCACGGGCCGCTTGACGGTCGTGGCCTTGATGGCGGCCACCACGTCGAATATCTTATCCTTGGGCACGGCCGTGCGGGTGCGCACGGGCACCGGGCCGCCCTCGGAGGGGGCGGTGGAGGTCACCATGCGGGTGGGCGCGGCCACCTCGGTCTCGGCGTACTTCTTGCCGATGTTGCAGGAGTTGCCGGTCACGGACACGGCCACGCCGTTCTCCACCTCCACGGTCAGATCGCAGCCCATCGGGCAGCCGATGCAGGTCATGTTCCGGATCATACGCCGCCTCCTTCGATCAGCACGGTCAAATCGCCGCCGGTCAGCGCCCCGCGCTTGAGGACCACGTCCTCCATCTCGCTGGGCACCATGATCTTGCGCTTCCTGGTCAACAGCGGCTCGCCGCCGCACAGCACGCGGATGGCGCGTCCCTTGTACACGTCCCGCACACGGAAGCGCAGGTGCACCTCGTCGTCCATGTTGTTCAGGTCGATGGTGCTGGGCACGGTATAGCGCACGCCCTCGCCGGGCCGCACGCTGACGATCCGCTCCGGGTTCGCCTTTTTGCCCTGCCGCTTGATGTACGCGGCGGCGCTGCGGCCCGCGCGGCCCGCCTCCTCGGACACGAAGTCCACCAAATCGTGCACATGCAGCACGTTGCCGCAGGCGAACACGCCGGGCACGCTGGTCTCCAGCGCGTCGTTCACGAAGGGGCCGTTGGTGGCCCGGTTGATGGACACGCCCGCCGTCAGCGACAGCTCGTTTTCCGGGATCAGGCCGCAGGACAGCAGCAGCGTGTCGCAGTCATAATACTCCTCGGTGCCGGGCACGGGCACGCCATGGCCGTCCACCCGGGCGATGGTCACGCCCTCCAGCTTGCGCTTGCCCTTGATGTCCACCACGGTGTGGCTCAGCTTCAGCGGGATGCCGAAGTCGTCCAGGCACTGCACGATGTTGCGCTTCAGGCCGCCGGAATAGGGCATCAGCTCGGCGACGACCTTCACCTTCGCACCCTCCAGCGTCATGCGGCGGGCCATGATCAGCCCGATATCGCCGGAGCCGAGGATGACCACCTCGCGGCCCGGCATGAAGCCCTCGCAGTTCACCATCTTCTGGGCGGTGCCGGCGGTGTAGATGCCCTGGGGCCGGGTGCCCGGGATGTTCAGCGCGCCCCGGGGCCGCTCGCGGCAGCCCATCGCCAGCACAATGGCGTCCGCCTTGATGACCCGCAGGCCCTTGGCGCGGCTGACCACGGTGATTTCCCGCTCCGGGCTCACGGACAGCACCATGCTGCCGGTCTCCACCGGAATGCCGAGCTCATGCACCTCATGCATAAAGCGTCCGGCGTACTCCGGCCCGGTCAGCTCCTCCTTGAAGGTGTGCAGCCCGAAGCCGTTATGGATGCACTGGTTCAATATGCCGCCCAGCTGGGTATCGCGCTCGAGGATCACGATGTCCTCGATGCCGCTCTTCCTGGCTTCGATGGCGGCGGCCATGCCGGCGGGACCTCCGCCGATGACGGCCAACGCGACGCGATCAACCATTTTTCTTCACATCCCCATAAGCGATTGACTGTTCCCTGGCCAGGATCTCGATCACCCTCGGCGAGCAGAAGCCCGCCTGGCAGCGGCCCATGCCCGCCCGCACCCTGCGCTTCACGCCGTCCAGCGTCTTTGCGCCCAGGGGTCTGCGGATGCTGTCGAGGATCTCGCCCTCGCTGATCGACTCACAGCGGCAGATGATCTGGCCGTAGTCGGGCCGCTGCTCGATCAGCCTTTTGCGCGCCTCCAGGCTCATCTGGTTGAGCTTGGGAACGCCCCTGCGGACCGGATTGAAGCCCACCTTTTCCTCCAGCGGCAGCACCTTCCCCACCAGCTCGCGCACATAAAGCGCGATGGCCGGGGCGCTGCTGAGGCCGGGCGACTCGATCCCGGCCACGTCGATGAAGCCGGGGTTCCTTTCGTCCTCGCCGATGATGAAATCCCCGGTATCGCCGGTGGCCCTCAGCCCGGCGAAGGAGGTGATGACCTGGTTGAAAGGGATATCCTTCACCGACAGCGAGGCCACGCGCTTGACCGCGTCCAGGCTCGCCCGGGTGGTGGCCAGGTCCTCCTTGTCTTCGATGTCGTCGGCGGTGGGGCCCACCAGCAGGTTGCCGTGCACGGTCTGGGTCACCAGCACGCCCTTGCCCATGTCACTTGGAATCTGGAAGATGGTGCGCGATACCGTGCCGCCGGCGTTCTTGTCCAGCAGCATGTACTCGCCCTTGCGCGCGGTGATGCTGAAGGCGTGGTCGCAGGCCATGTCGTGCACCCTGTCGGCGTACACGCCCGCGCAGTTGATCACGCAGCGGGCCGTGAAATCGCCCTTGGTGGTATGCACGGTATACCGCCCGTCCGCCCGGTCGATGCCCTCCACCTCGGTGGACAGGCTGAACTGCACGCCGTTTTCGCAGGCGTTCTCGGCGAAGGCCAGCGTCATCTCAAAGGGACACACCACGCCGGAGGTCGGTGCGAACAGCGCGGCGTACACGTCGTCCTGCAGCCTGGGCTCCAGCGCCCTGGCCTCGTCGCCGGTCAGCAGCTTCATGCCCGGCACGCCGTTGCGCTCGCCCCGCTCCATCAGCTCCTGAAGGATCGGCATCTGGTCCTCGCGCCAGCACACCACAAGGGCCCCGTTGCGCCGGAAGGGAATGTCCAGCTGTTCGGACAGCGCGTCCATCATGGCGTTGCCCTCCACGTTCAGCCTCGCCTTCAGCGTGCCCGGCACGGCGTCAAACCCGGCGTGAATGATGGCGCTGTTGGCCTTGCTGGTGCCCTCGCCCACGTCGCTTTCCCGGTCCACCACCAATACGGACAGTTCAAACCGTGAAAGCTCCCGCGCCACGGCGCACCCCGAAACCCCCGCGCCGATAATGATCGCGTCGTAATTCTTCATATACATTCCTGCTTTTTGTCAGAGTGGGTATGATCAGTGGGTTTATTATAACCTGAAATGACGAAAAATGCAATGGGAGAATGAATGGTTTACCATGCACCAAATACGGGTTCTGAACGATCATTACCCCAAAATGTCGGCGGCCGCGCTTCAATGAGCGCGGCCTCCGATGTTATGGGAGCATTGCGTACATGGTATACACCGGGGAAGGATGCACAAGAACTGTCCATGATGTGTCCCTGTACGTGTCAAAAAAGCACATCGCGGAAATGCCCAAGGATTCAGAGTTGCCGAAAGGCGGCCTCTCAACCCAAGTGCAAACAAAGAAGCCGATGAACAATAAATAACCATCACTGTCCGCTCAGCCATACAGGTCGCTTCAATGTGGAAAACCATCTTCTAAATGCAACGATAACTGCTGTTACAACAATTACATACAACGTCCTTAGAAAGACCAAGAGGAGCATTTCATGATTCGCATTCAAACACAGCGAATCAAACATCGGCGCAAAGAGTGACTTGATCGGCCACGCTTCCAAGTCAATGTGATGAACGCACAGCATCAGCAAGCTGTGCCGTCCCAAAAAGCTTAGGAAGCGCTTCAGCCATTCATTGCTTACACATATGTAGTTCGCTGCACGAACTATAATGAAGCTCGCTGCAACACTGGCAAAGAAATCAAGCCAACCATTACCAAAGTAATTGTGAACCAAGTACAATCCTCGATAATGCTGTATATCAAACACGGCAAGCAGGAACAGTCCTGCTACGACTGGCATTCCCGTCTTCATAAAGTTAAATTGATATTTTCTGCATTCATATCCGATCAACAGGTACCCGCATGCCAGCATCCCAGCCTGAATGCTCAGAGGAGCCCAAACCTTTGTCGCATTAAACGACGCCCAACCGGCAACTGCAACCGAGGCAATCACGACCTGATAATGCTTTTTCTCAATACAGTGGTTCATGATGATCAGTGCAAAGAACAATGCCCACAAATACCAGATGGCACCAATCCCCCTGATTACATAGGGCTCATTCCAGTGGTTACCGGCACCATAAACCGCCGCATTCAACCACTTTAGAACAGTTGCCTGAATATCTGTCCCTTCACATGCTGCCCTAATGACACCAATTACACATGCTATGCCACATGTGATGGCATAGGGTACCAGCAGCCGTCTTGCCTTGTCTTTGGCATATTGCTTTTCATCGTCTTTATGTTTAAAAAAATAACCTGAAATCAGGAAAAGTGCAGGTAGATGAAATACAAATACAATCTGATTGATCCAGTCTATCGTCATGTGTCCAAGGATGATACAAATCATGCAAATCCCTTTTGCAACATCCGGCCACTCTAGTCGCTGCCCGTTCAGGGTGCTACCCCTCCGTTTGAGCATCCGATTCAATTTGCGCAGCCCCATTCGGGCAAGCACAAACAGCCATACACCCAACAGGATGAACGCCAGATGGATTGCGAATTCGCCCAGCCACGATGGCTCAATGCCAATCGGCGCATACACCCATTCATTCCATTTAAAAAAGCGCATTTCAAGGCAATGCACAGCCAGTATTACAAAGCTGTTTTCCCCCAGCCAGGACCATATCGCTGTCGACAAGCGAAACCTTTCCAACCACTTACCAATCAGAATAAAGACCATACTGCCGGCAATCGCACACAATATGCACAGCACGCCATGAGGGTATTTGCGCATAGCTAGTTCCAGTTGTGCTCCATGCATCATCAAAACGGTCCAAACAATCAGCATAACCACAAACACGACAAACTGCTTTTTCCCGCTGAATCTGAATCCGCGCAGGCAGTCCCCAACCGCGATAAACGGTAATGATACCATTGCAACGTCAATAGACCAAGGCTGAAAAGCAATTCGTGTGCCGATATAATAGCCAAGCCATGCAACCACAACGATGATGCCGTCCTGTATCCAGCGATTATGGGTAATATTCCGAATCAGGATGTACAGCATCCTTGCTATAAACAGACAGGCCACAAACCAGACTAACCAGACAGACCGGTACGCCGTATAGCCTGTAGATATCTTGGACATACCCATAACCATGTCATTCAGTGAAGTGAACAACTCTGTACCGGCGCTTTCCACCGTCTCGGCGCAGTACACAGCCAACAAAGCCTCAAGCAGACATACAATGACATAGGGTTTAACCAAACTCCTGACCGATTTTCTGAAGCATTTTGAGCTATTGTAATTGTTGATCAGGTATCCGTTAATGACAAAGAACAACGGCATATGGAAAGAAAAGATAACGGTATTAAAAACGGGTGGCTTACCCTTGATATGTCCGAGAATCATGAGTATGATCGCGATACCTTTGCAGATGTCAACCCATCGGATTCTCGGTTTCGTCTCCTCTTTGCAGTAATCCATACTGTATTTCTCCAAATCAAACACCATGCCTGTTTCTACTCTTTATTCGACGACTGAACTGCCATAATAAATCAGAGACCATTTGTTCCTTCATGATCAGGAGTATTGATCCATAAACACCAAAGAAACAAGCAGAGGAAATCACAAGCGTAACGAAATAGCCTTGGTGGAGCATTCTCGGCCACATAGACGCAACAACACCCATTGCTAAAGCAATCAGCAAATAGTGATAGCGAACCTCGCTGAATAACCCATCAGCATACTGTCTCAGATAATAATACTGTACGATCAGTACCACAAATTCCGCAGCCAACGTGCCAACAGCAGCACCAGCAGAAGCGTATATGGGAATAAGAATTGCGTTCAAAATGATATCTGTTACCGCGCCGGCGATTTCTGAATATAATACAATTTTCTCCTTTCCAAGGGGGACCAAAATCTGTATGCCAAGAACATTCGTTATTCCCACCAACAGCATTGTTGGCATAATGATCTGCATGGGTACGACTGCACCTTCAAATGCATTACCGGACAGAAGAAGCACGCCCTCCCGCGCATAGATAATAAAGTAGATCATTAATGGAGTCGCAAAAAGCAGCACAAAGTGCAGAGCTTTTCTCGCTATTCTGTAAAACTCATCTGTCATGCCTTGTTCAATATAATACGACGCCCTTGGTAACAGCACCGTGCCGAGGGACGTGACGATACTGGTCAGTATGATTTTTATTCTAACCGCCGCGTGATAATAGCCCACATCCGCATCCGTTTTCATGAAGCCGAGCATCACCACATCCAGATTATTGTATACCGTAGCGGCACAAGCCATGGCAAAGAAGACAAGAACTGGCTTCAAATGCTTCTTCAGGTCATACCCTCTGACCGGTTTCAGATCAATATACCTATGTGCATTGATTAGGTTGAAGACATTGGATGCCGAGGCCGCCAGGATCGTAATACCGCCATAAATCACATAGTCAGATTGTTCATGCACGAGCAGGAACATGGCAATCAAGGCCACAAATTTGAAAATAATGGAGCGAACCGTGATATAGGTATATTGCTCCAAGGCCTTGTACAGCCACTCCATGCCAATGGCGGAAAGGATGATGTTCATGCTGATCACGATCAGCAGATTTTTCTCCTCCTGCAGCTTTGGAACGAATATGATCGCAATCGCAAGAACGATGTATGAAATCGCACATGTTATAAGATTGATGGTCAGCAGCTCATGAGTCACCCTCGTCAGCTCACGCCGGTCGTCCCTCACCTTGGCACATGCCCTGATGCCATAGGTTGGAATCCCCAACTGCGCAAACATGTTGAAGTATGTGATGACCGAGGTTGCAAACGAGACCTTTCCAGTACCCACGGGCAAAAGGACCCGGGAGACATACGGAAATGTAATCAGCGGGAAGATGAACGACGACATCGTGAGCATCGCGTTCATTACAAAGTTCAGCTTGATGGATTTCTGTTTCATGGTTTTCTCTTACCAGTCAATCTTTTATATCCGACTGGGTGTATTTTGATATATGTCAATGGCTTTATGATCCAATACGACCCTATATCCGATTCTGTTCCGTCTTTGCATATTATGAAAGATAGGTTCCGTCAAAACCAGCACGAATGGATTAGCACCAATATTCATCAACCATTGCTCGACGAGGCAATAAGCCGCCAGTATTGCCAGTGCCCACGCAAGGTATTTGTCATCTCTGAACACTGCGTCAAAGCTCGTCGCCGTCCAAGCGATCATAATCAGCAGCCACACAATAACACCGTTTTCCAACAGCAGTTTGATATACGAGGTGTCTACATAATTGTATTCGCCCGCCAGAGCGGCTTGAGTGTGTCCTATTCCACCCCATCCTGTCCACGTTATTCTCTGCCCAAATGCATGAACCCCAAACCGCCCTATAGCGCGTTGACTATAATACAATCTGTCGGACAGCAAACGATTCAATTTCTCCAAAATACCCTTGCCATTGTATTTCAGTGTTATTGCAATAATGAAGATCGCACAAATCGGGAATGCCCACTTCAGCAAGTGCCCAAACATCGTTTTCTTCAAAGGCTTCTTGGTGAATTTCAACATATAGAAGCAAATTGGTGCAATCACGGCCAGCGCCACGCCAGCGCGGGAATCGGTATTCTTGAAAATCCAATATGCTATCGCTTCAATAGCCAAAACATTCCAAAGCCTCAGGTTCTGCTTTTTAACATAGCAGTACAGCAGCACACACATAAACAGTGCGCTTGAGGTATGCGTGGGATATGAATACCCCAAGCCCCACCTTGGACGGCTGGTCGTTACAAAAAAATCCCAATTCTCAATGATGCCCGCTTTACTGCCAAGTACAATCCCTGCAAAAACTATTATCGACCAAACACAGATATTACGTATGATTCTTTCAATATCAATGTCTCTCGCGCCGTATAAATAAATCAGCGTTAGCATTACGGCATTGCCCGAGTAATAGCTTCCCACAACCGTAATCGCAACAATGGCAGCTATGATGATTAATTCCCGCATCTTGAATTGAGGATTGATGACTATTGAGAGTATAACCAGCAAATAGCTTGTATAGGTCATGATCTTGAATACATTTTGACACAACTCCTCTCCTATCATGAATGGAATGACGGACATAGAGATGGCCTGTGCCAAAAACTTCAGGAAAATGGCTATGAAATACAGGAAGTCCCTTTTCTCATTATTCATAAGCTATTATTATGATCGTTCTCGCTGCAAACTCTTCCTCATGGTTTTGTTCATACACAGTACCGTCTGTGGTACGCAATTGCCAAAGGTCTGTAGAGCATTCCCCTGGATCTTATCATCAGCAAGCTTTTTTTACCCGGTATAGTGTTTTTGATCTCTGGTATCTGCTGATCGATAAACCTAAGGAAATCCATGACTTCCTGCTTGGACTGCGCGGAAATTGGCATACAGCACAGCAGTATCAACTGCTTTTCGCACATTCCCTGAATCTGTCCCTGGACGATCTGTTTGGCTGCGCCAGGGATGTCGTCCTTATAAAAGCTCACCAGGTTTTGCAGCACGCGCATGTGCATATGCCTGTTTCGGATCATGTTTGCCATAGCCATGCTTTGACCCGCGCTGCCGATCCTGTATTGGTAAATCGGTGCGTCAATGTAGGTGACACTGTGTATGTATTTCAACGGATAGACGATGTATTCCTGGTCCACATAAAAACAATGCTCGCTAATTGCAGGTATTTTGCGAAGAATCTCCGTCCTAATCGTCAAGGCGTGCATGGCATATTTTTTCTTCTGGGCAATTTGGATCAGAACATCCTCCGAATAGGCCTGGCCATCCGTCAATTCACTGTATTTGGTCTGCCCTAAGGCTTTCCCGGTGCCATCCTCCACAGAGACAAACGGAGAAACAACGGCGTCGCAATGCAGGGCTTTCAGTCGCGTCACAAGCACCTTGAAGGCCTCTGTGTCCACCCAATCATCGCCGTCCACAACCTTGAAATACTTGCCGTTCGCATTGGCGATACCCGTATTTATCGTAGAACCATGGCCCCCGTTCTCCTTGTTGATCACCCGGATGCATTGGGGATATTGTTCCTGGAAGCGGGCTGCCACCCCCGCAGTATCGTCCTTCGAGCCGTCGTTGACGATCAACAATTCTATGTCCTGCATTACCGATTCATCCAGATAGGTCGGCAGGACTTCAGGCAAATAATGTCCCACGTTGTATGATGGAATAACAACCGTCAACACTTTTTCCATGTCGCTACCTCATTAGCCAAATCGAAGAATCACTTCATACCGTGGTTTGCTTTATACGCAGTCCGATACAATACGGGACTGATCATAAAGAGCAACGTCCTCACCTTCTCCCGCCGTGTCAGATAAGGATTTGTCAGGGCTTTGCGCCACCAAATCATGTGTCTGCGCTGAAACTCTCGTGCTCTTTTGACATAACCGTCGCCGTCAATCATCTTGTTGATCATACCGTCGAATCCGTGATTGATGTACCGGCATATTACGCAGTCTTTGGATCTCGGAAAATACCTGTTTGCATATTGATAGAGTTTTTCTATCCCTTCGTTCCAATCATCGACTTTCTTGTCAGAAACACTGTGCATTATGCTGTCATCACGCTGATAATAATAATACTGCACCGAAGAACTATAACAAACCTGATCGCACTTTTCAATGACGTAAGGCGTTGTGAGCATATCTTCGTAATAACGTCCTTTGGGAAATCTCGTTTCAATAAACAGAGCGGCCTTGAACAACTTTGCACACGCGCTGACACCTGTTTTTCTTCCAACAGCTATCTCCTTGAAAGCCTGGTCCCGGCTCCATACGAGTGTTTCATCATTTGAATCCAGAAATTCTACATTTTCTGTACTCACGGAAACCATCGAGACGACCGTCATATCGACACTCTTGTTTTCCATCATCCCGATCAATACCTGGAGATATTTAGGGCCAATGTAATCATCCGAATCAATAAAGGTTACATATTCGCCTCTCATATGATCAAGCCCAAAGTTGCGCGCGTCTGACAGGCCACCGTTCTCCTTGTGTAATACCCGAACACGTCCATCTGACCGAGCGAGCTTATCGCACATCGCCCCCGACCCATCTGTAGAACCATCGTCAACCAACAACAGTTCAAAATCCCTATAGGTCTGTGCAAGTATGCTGTTCGCGCATCTTTCAAGATACTTTTCCACATTATAAACCGGAACTATTACGCTGATCATGTACTTTGCCCCGCTTCCATCGCTTCGATCATCCTCGAATACATTTGCTCAAGATCAACGCTTGCCTTCCATCCCAGCGATTTCAGCTTGGTCGTGTCCAGCTTCAGATTATGTACGGGCGAGTATTTACGAGCCGCGTCAGCATCTACTGAAAATCTCACGTCGGATTTGCCCCTTGAAAAAACAGCAGCGACCATCCTCGCCATTTCAATGATGGAACAATAGGTCACCTCATTCGCTGCGTTATAGCATTCTCCCGGTTTTCCCTTTAAAAGAACGGTAAGAATTGCCCTGACGGCGTCAGCGGTATACAGATACATCCTTGCACTATTTCCTGGAGTGACCAGTACGATGTCTTTGCCTCGTATAGCCTTAAGCGCAAAATCTGCAAACACACGTCCATCATCCCGGGAAATGCCAGGGCCGAATGTCTGAGCGAGGCGAACACTGCAAGCCGGAACACCATATTCCGAAACGTAAGCAGCTGTTAGCATCTCGCTCACTCGTTTTCCTTCCGGATAGCTGCTGCGAATCGCGCTGCTACTGAAATATGCCGGAGCATCTTCCGTTAACAACTGTTCAGTCGCAGGAAAACCATACGCCTCCATACTTGACAGATACAGAAATGCACGTACTCTTTTCTCTCGCGCCAATTCCAGCATATTCTGTGTTCCAAGAAAGGCGGTTTGGATGGTCTCCACCGGTCGCTTGATGAAGTTTACACTCGCAGTCTCACTGGCGGCATGAACGATGTAATCGATGTTTCCTTCGTATTTTTTTGACTCGCGTATATCTCCCACAATAAAAGAAATCCTTGATCCGCAAGTCGCCAGTTGTTTTTCATAAATGTGCCTTGCCTTTTCCTGATTTCGCACCAGGGCAACCACTCGAGGTGGATTGTCCGATTCTTCCCCATAATAAAGCAACGCATTGACGACGTTTGATCCAATCAAACCGGTAGCGCCCGTTACAAGCACGGTTTTGCCATCCAGCTTCTTCCATTCAATATTCTTATCCGCTATGATGCCGTCCAAATCTTCCCGGTACACGGGCATATCCTTCCACATTCGAGTTTGCTCCTTTAGAACCCCATGATCTGTCGATCTTCCTTTGCGTCAACGATTGCACGGAAAATATAGAAATCCATGGGGGTAGTGATTTTAATATTTGTGACCTGTCCTTCCACGCTATACAACCTACTTCCGTAATGACACATCATACTCGCAGAATCTATAAAATCCATTCTTCCTTCTTGTCTGGCCCTGTTGTGGGCGCTGAGGATATCCTTCAAATAAAAACTCTGTGGTGCCTTCGCGATCCTGCAATTCCTGCGTTCAATGATATCATTGATTTGATCAGGTGATTCAGGTGAAAAGGTTGTGATCGTTTCAGTACACGGTGATACAGTCACTGCGTTGCCGTTTTTTTTCACACTCTCTATGTTCGCGGTGATCGTTTCCTCATCTATCAAAGGTCTCACACCATCATGGACCATGACGATATCATCACCACTGTACAACTCCGAGAGCTTCTTCAGGCCCTGATAAATGGAATCCTGCCCCGTCTCCCCGCCGGGCACAATCGCCTTCACTTTTTCTATAAAGTAGCGCTTGAGCAGCTTTTGAAGATACGCTTCCCACCCCTTTAGACACACCACCACTATGCCATCTACCAATGGGTGCTTATCAAATTGTTCAATGGTATATATGATGATGGGCTTCCCGTGCAATTCCAGAAATTGCTTTGGCAGCGTCTTGCTATTCATCCGATGGCCGGTGCCCCCGGCGAAAATAACGACGGTATTCAAAACATCTCTTCCTTTGTGTATACAGTGACGTCATGTCGAGTTGTTCGCTGATCTTCGGGCGGAAGCTGCATGTAGTCCTTGTACAGCCCTGACAGGTACTCGTCGTAATTCGAAGGCGCATTGAAACGCTCCCCTTCAAACTCCACCAGCACAGGTGTCATAAATCTCTGCCTGTCAATGCGCTCTTGAGGACCGTAGCCCCATGTGATGCCAGCGACCTTGGACGTCCCATTGAAAGCATATGTCTTGGCCAGGCGATCGTACCTGTCGCACATTTCAGTGATGGAAAATGGTGCCAGCACCAACAATGCCAGAGGTTTGAGCAGCTTCTTAACGGCCGTCTTGCCTTTGCCGGACTTGGCGTTCTTAAGCAACAGCACCCGCCTTCTCCACATGATCTTCCGATAGAGGCGCTTCAATTCCTCATCGCTCTCGGGGCATCCGTCAATCGGAAAAACGTCGATCCACAGGTTGCTGTCCGCATGTGAAAACTGGTCATCCACAAAAATACGCTTATCCAGTATTTTTATAAAGGGAACCGGTTCCCCGTCTTTTGATTTCCAGCTGCTGATTTCAACATGCTCCGGCAGCATACCTTTGTCGATGTCCCCGCCTGACAGCAGACGTTCAAAATCCGGCCTTGGCATCAATACATCGATATCGTCGTCCCAGGGTATGAAGCCTTTGTGTCGAATCGCTCCTAATAGCGTTCCCCCGCCCAATGTATAATACAGATGGTTGCCTTCACATAGCGCTCTGAAATGACGCAACAGTTCAAATTCTGCCGCCTTAACTTCTTGTAATGTCAACTGACGCATACACTTTCCCCTGTTATGAGATTGCCTTTCCTTTGAATCGGATGCCGATATAATATGCCTTATTATATAACTGTGGACTTATTGCAAACAGCAGTACCCTCAGGCGGAGTTCCACAGCCGCTTCATTATTCTTGAAAACAATGCGCCAATTGTCTTTCATCCACCGGATGATTTCAGATTCCATTTGCACCAATTCTTTACTCTTATCCAAGCATCGATGAATAACCAAATACAACGCCATAGAATCCTTCGCTCGCAGAACCGCTGAGCTGTCATATAGATCTGGGTATTCATTCACCACGGTATCCGCACACATCTTAATGGCATTATAATAATCATTACATTGCTTTTGTGTTGTTTTTTTTCTCCCCGTAATGGACCCGCCACGCATTACATAATGGTACAGTACAACTTGAACCAAAGCAACAGTATTGCACTCCATCAGCACTTTATAAGTATTGCTCAAATCCTCATACAGCGTTCTCTCGAGAAACGGGTGTCTTTGATATATCTCTCTGCGCGCCAGTTTACAACAAGAACCCACAGAAAGGACTCCAACCCCCATTGCTTGTAACGCTTCATGTGTATTCATTTGTTTGACAGAAAACTCGCCTACATCACTGAATGCGTTTTGATCTTCACGAGCCCTGTCAATCTCTCCGACAGCAATATCTGCACCGGTCTCATTGATCGCGTGCATCAGATACTCAATATATTTGGCATCAATCCGATCGTCGCTGTCAACATAGCTTATATATAACCCTTTTGCGGCACGTGTCCCGTTATTCCTTGCATTGGACAGACCGCCATTCTTCTGATGAATCACTTCGATTTTATCATATTTATATTTGTATTCATCACAGATAGCCGGCGTCCCATCCGTAGAACCATCATCCACTAGTACTATTTCGAAATCATCGTATGTCTGCGCCAGTAAATCTTCGATCGTTTTTGCGAGTGTCTCCTCAGCATTATAAGCAGGCACAATTACGCTAACATTCGGCATGGTAAAATATCTCCTTGGAGTGAATTATAAATCGTTGTTCTCTACTGCCCCCGAACGGAATATCCGTTTTCCGTTCTCCTTTTTGCCGTCATTTTCCGCTTGATAAACCTGCTTCCTTTTACAAACCAATTCTGCTTTTCCATGAACATATACGGCAACTCCCGATACGCAATGCCATTGGTCTCCAACCATACATCCAGCAGCCTTTCGCTGACGAAGCCAAACACCCGGCTGTCGTTGGCGTTATAGCTGCTGATGTCCAGACGTCGTTCAAGCTCAAACAGTATGTCAAACAGCCATGAGCAATAGTCATCAAACCTGTTCCTCTTCATAATAAACATATTAAAACGATGGCCCTTGGTGCGTTTCATGCTGTCGTCATAGGCCTTGATGTACTGCGGATAGCGTTCCGTAAGAATCTCTCTCGTAGTATCCAGGTCGATGGCGTGATGGGCGTGGGCATACTGGTTGTAGTTGGTTTCGATCCAGTAATTGCGGGGCACGGGTACAAGCACGTCTGACTCCCGCACCAGTCCTTCTGCTTCGATTTGGGTCAGCACCTTGTCCCTATGGATTCCCAAATGCCTGTGGGCGGTGAAATGCCGACGATAGTGAGCCAAGCCGATGTAATCCGCGTCGAGGTTCTTCCATGCCCAGTAGAGGCCGGTCAATTCGCAATAGTTGGCGTTCTTCGAAGAGATATTATCTCCGGTGTTATCTCCGACATAACCGAGATCCGGTTTCCCCTCCCTTCCTACATGCAAGGGAATATACATCTCATCCTTGGGCATCCAGTATTTCTTGTGTGTGGCAATGATGATCCTGATTTTCATCTTTTCGCTTACACTCCCGTCATTGTGCCCCATCCTTTTTCAGAACCGCAATCGCTGTCCTAAAAATGCAAAGTATATCCAAATATAGGGAACAGTTTTTCACGTAGTAATATTCCAGCTCCAATCGCTCCCGGTAGTCGATATTGCTCCTGCCGTTGCAGCCCCACCAACCCGTTATGCCAGGTTTTACCCTCTGGTAGAGCTTTAGCCCGTCGTGCTGTTCCAGTTCGCCCATCACCAGCGGGCGAGGCCCAACCAAGCTCATGTCGCCCTTGAGCACGTTCATCAGCTGAGGTAGTTCGTCGATACTCGTCTTTCGCAGGAACCTGCCAATCTTTGTAATTCTTGGATCCTTTTCGAATTTCTGATTCTTCTCCCACTCCAAGCGATAGTGTTCTTCCTTCAGCAGTTCCTTCAGTACCTCATCTGCATTCGGCACCATTGAGCGGAATTTCCAGATTCTAATTGTCTTTCCATTCTGGCCTACGCGCACTTGGCGATAAAAAATTCGTGCCCGATCACCCGAAATGAGATTTGCAAGCTTCACCAGAATTGTAATTGGCACCAGCACAATCAACCCAAGAACTCCGCATATAATATCTATTATCCGTTTTATGACAAGGTAGAGCATTTGTCCCGGCGTGAATGAGAATGCCCCAACACTGAGCGCCTTATATACACCGAAATTCTGGATATACTGATCCTCTGGCTGGAAACCGATTGCCGTCTCTACCACCATGTTCAGACCAACACCGTTCGCGTTCAACCTTTCCAGCACGCCTGCTTCTACCAGTCCTGGAGTTACCGCCACCAGAACCTCATCGATATTGCTATCGAGAATAAACCTGTCATATCCTTCTCCAAAAGCTGGGATACTGCCTATTCCCTCAATATCAAGTTTGCCTCCTTCGCCATCGATTAAATGAACACCCTTTACGTCATAGAGCTGAAAGTCGCCTGCCGTCACGTTTCTAACCGTTTTTTCTATGCCATCACGGCTACCGATTACAAAGAGCGGAATCTGCCGTGTAGTCTTGACAACAACCTTCCCACTTACAAGCAGCTTCTTCCATAAGAATTTCAGGATCAACGAGAGCAGGAAATACAATCCGTACATGTAAAATGACATTTCCCGCGAATAGTTGGCGCCAATTTTCAGGGCATAAAAAAATAGGCTTGTAACCAACAGATTGTACATAGATAACTGAAGCGCTCGTATGATCTCCATGTAATATGAGCGTCTCAATATCCCACTGTATGGATTTACAAAAAAATTGATCACTACACTGAGAATCAGCACCAGGAAAAGATAGCGCGTCCAATCTTCATTCTGGGCGAAATGAAGGTCGCCAAACTTCATGCAATAGGCAAGCAAAAAGGACAGAAACAGCGAAACGATATCCACAACCATGAAGTCGATATGCTTAACCCAAGAATACTTTCCCTTTATCTGCATAGTACACCCCTCAACTCAATGTGTACCCTTGATGTTTTCCCTCAATTTGGTATTGATAATGGAATAAACTGCATCTACAAACCAGGCGTCCAACGATCTGTAATCTCGCCTTTCTTTATTTCGACAGAGCATACTCTGAAAGAGCCACTTGCCCAATAATCGGAGCGGAATCCGATATTGAACCGATTCGCGTCGACCATATTCTCATCGATCTCCTGAGTAAACATAAAGTAATAGATTCCATCATTA
The DNA here is from genome assembly GCA_045130755.1 of Candidatus Limivicinus sp. Taxonomy (GTDB): domain Bacteria; phylum Bacillota; class Clostridia; order Oscillospirales; family Oscillospiraceae; genus Limivicinus. The sequence continues at coordinate 25,254 of JBGUQD010000197.1, forward strand.
GGAGCATCTGTCAGATTGACCAGGCCGGGATTCCACACGTTTACTATATCCCAATTCCCATCAACATCACCACGAGCAAAGAAAGCAAAGCTTTTTCCATTTGTCGGCGCTACATTGGAGAATTCGACACCTACTCGGCATGTAAAACTATCGCCAACAGTCTTTTGGCCTAAATTGGCATGTGCGATCATAAATACATTGTTAAATCCATCA
>JBGUQD010000198.1:0-3064 GCA_045130755.1 Candidatus Limivicinus sp.
GAAGTGGGATGAAGGCAAGTGCATCCAGTGCAACCAGTGCGCGTTTGTCTGCCCGCATGCGACCATCCGTCCCTTCGCCCTGACCGCGGAAGAGGCCGCCGCCGCTCCCGCCCAGGCCAAGATTGCCGACTTCAAGCCCGGCAAAGGCAAGGACGTCTACAAGTTCTGCATGGCGGTTTCCCCGCTTGACTGCATGGGCTGCGGTGTCTGCATCAGCCAGTGCGCCGTCCACGCCATCGAGATGGTCCCGATGGAGAGCCAGGTCGAGCAGCAGGAGGTCTTCGACTACATGGTGGCCAACGTCACCGAGAAGCCCGAGCTCTTTGTCGCCGAGAACGTGAAGTTCAGCCAGTTTGCACAGCCCTACCTCGAGTTCTCCGGCTCCTGCGCCGGCTGCGCCGAGACCAGCTATGCCCGTCTCATCACCCAGCTCTTCGGCGATCACATGCTCATCTCCAACGCGACGGGCTGCTCCTCCATCTGGGGCGGACCGGCTGCCACCTCTCCCTACACCGTCAACAAGGAAGGCAAGGGTCCCGCATGGGCCAACTCCCTCTTCGAGGATAACGCGGAGCACGGCCTCGGCGTCTATCTCGGCCAGAAGAAGATCCGCGATGACCTGAAGGCCAAAGTGGAACTGATGATTTCCGCGCCCAGCTGCTGCGCTGAACTCAAGGAAGCTGCCCAGGCATGGCTCGACACCTATGATGACGGCAACGCCAACCAGGCGCCGGCCAAGGCCTTCGTCAAGGCGCTGGAAGAGAGCATCACCGGCATCGATGACTGCATCGCCTTCCTCGGCTCCGACATGGGCAAGCAGATCTACGGCGAGAATCAGCCCGCCGCCCTCGCGGCCGCCGAGGCTGCAAAGGCCGCCGGCAGCACCGTCTGCACCTGCCAGGCCTGCCAGCTCGCTGCGGATATCCTCAAGGAGAAGGATTACCTCAACAAGAAGTCCATGTGGATCTTCGGCGGCGACGGCTGGGCCTACGATATCGGCTACGGCGGTGTCGACCACGTCCTGGCCTCCGGTGAAGACGTCAACATCTTCGTCTTCAACACCGAAGTCTACTCCAATACCGGCGGACAGGCCTCCAAGGCTTCCAACATCGGCCAGGTGGCGCAGTTCGCCTCTGCCGGCAAGGAGCTGAAGAGCAAGAGCCTCGCCGAGATGGCCATGACCTACGGCTACGTCTACGTGGCACAGGTTGCCATGGGCGCCAACAAGGTCCAGACCCTCAAGGCCATTGCCGAAGCCGAAGCCCACAAGGGCCCGTCCCTCATCATCGGCTACGCACCCTGCGAGATGCACAGCATCAAGGGCGGCATGGAGAACTGCCAGAAGGAAATGGACAAGGCCGTCAAGTGCGGTTACTGGAACCTCTTCCGCTTCAATCCGGACATCGAGAAGCCCTTCGCCCTCGACAGCAAGGAGCCTGCCGGCGGCTATCGCGACTTCCTGATGAACGAGGCCCGTTACAGCCGTCTGACCCGCGAGTTCCCGGACCGTGCGGACAGACTGTTCGAGGCCAACGAGGAGAACGCCAAGGCCCGCTACGAGCATCTGATGAAGCTCAAGGCCCTGTACGAATAATCCCCGAAACCGGCAAATCCCGGGGGCTGCGATTTCGCAGCCCCTTTTCTTATTTATTTAGAATTCTTATGTATACTTCTTCATTCGCCTGTGCTATAATGGGCCGAAACCGATGAGAAGAGAGGCAAAAGGACAAATGAAAAAGAGAATCATTGCATTTCTGCTCCTTGCCGTGCTGGCCGTTTCCCTCGCGGGATGCGGCGGCAGGAAGAAGGAGACCGCCACGGTAACCGTGGCGCCGACGCCGACGCCCAGCGTCGTGCCGATGGCGACCCCCGTGCCGACCCCGACCCCGACCCCGACGCCCGTGCCGGAGCAGACCCCGGCACCCACAGCCGCGCCCACAGCCGCCCCGACGGCTGCCCCCACGCCGACCCCGACGCCGGCGCCCACCCCGACGCCCACGCCGGCACCCACCCCGACCCCGACCCCGGCTCCCACGCCGACCCCGTCGAATCTGCCGAGCATCACCAAGGAGCCGACGGATGAAAAGGTTGCGGTCGGCGGAAGCTGCTGGATGATTGCGCATTCCAACGCGAAGTGGGCCGAATGGCACTTTGTGAGCCCGGACGGCAGCCGCGATCTCAACTACGACCAGATGGCGAAGGAGTTCAAGACCCTGAAAGTCATCGACGGCTATACGCTGAACCTGCAGCTGAAGGACATCCCCGAGGCGCTTAACGGCTGGAAGGTCTACTGCCGCCTCAGCAACGACAACGGCTCCGTCAACACGGCGAAGGCCACGATCACCGTCACGGCCGATGCCGCCGGCAACTCCCCGAAGGTGACCAAGAATCCCACCGGTGAAACCGTCAATGCCGGCGGTGCCGCGAGCTTCGTCGCCAAGTACCAGGATGCGGTCTGGGCGGTCTGGCATTTTGTCAGCCCCGACGGCACCCGGGACCTCGTCTATACCGACGCCCAGAAGGAATTCCCCGACCTGAAGATCACCGGCGGCGACCAGAGCACCTTGAAGCTGAGCAACATCCCTGCCGGCCTCAGCGGCTGGAAGGTCTACTGCGCCTTCAGCAACAACGTCGGCAGCACCAACACCCAGCAGGCGGCGATCACCGTCAACGGCGCGGGCGGCCAGACCCAGACCCCGGCGCCGGACCAGCCGAAGAACCCCGCGACGGTCACCGTGCAGCCTGCCGCGCAGGAACAGCCCGCCGGCTTTGAAGGCCGCTGGGCGGGAGAGATCGCAGGCCGCTGCCAGATCGTTTTCAGCTACGCCGGCGAAGGAAGCCAGAATGTCGACATCTCCTGGTCGGATGCCGCCAATGTGCGCGCCCGCTGGCAGATGACGGCCAACATCTACAAGAACGACATCATGGTGTACGAGAACGCCCATTACTGGGTGGAGACCTATACGTCCGATACCGAATTCACGAAATCGGACGAGTCCAACAACGGCACCGGAAGCTTCTACATGCAGGACGGCAAGCTCCACTGCCATAACGACCCGTCTAA
>JBGUQD010000199.1:0-6890 GCA_045130755.1 Candidatus Limivicinus sp.
GAAAAGCAAGAGTTTTCTGCAAAAAGCCGCCGGCTCTGTCGAGACGGCGGCAGTTCGTCTATGTACCTTTACTTTATGATTTCATCGCGGAGAATGGTCATTACCTCCGGAATCCACTCGTGAATGAATGCGTCGGCATCAATGTTGTGCTGCTCTGCTATGTCTTCTTCAAGCGTTGAGCCGATGCGTTCGAAATCCGCACCGGTCAGCACGCCTACGCCGGCACTCACAGCGCCGATGGCAATGCAGATTACAACGATGACCAGGATGATATTCCAGCCTTTTTTCATGCCGATACCTCCTTATAGCAAAGCTTGCGGCCGAGGCCGATAATTCCGCGGATAACACCCGGGATTGCACCAGCAAGAAGCCAGATAAAGGTCCACAGGAGCAGCAGGCCCATCGCGGCGGCCGCCAGTGCCAGGCCAAATACCAGCAGGATATCTGCAAATACCGAGAAACCGAAAGCAGCAACCAAACCGCTGATTCCAACACACGTGAAAATCGAAGCCATGCCCAGCATGATTATCGCCACGGCCAGGAGCAGCACCACGCACACAAGTCCCACCGCCAACGCGGGCAAAATGAACAGAATCAGCAGCGGCACACTCACCCGGCGCTCAACAGTACCGGTCATATCCGGCAGGTCCTGCATAACCGACGTCTGGCTGCGTATCTCCGGTTTCCCGGATGGGGCAGGCATGTCCTGCCTGGGCAGCGGCTGACCGCTGATTGTCTGATGCTGCGCAGCTGTATCCTTCTGGTGAGCAGCCTCCAGATTCTCCGGGGCTCGCACGGGCTGCGGCTGCTGGGAGGCGTCCTCGTCCCGGAGGGCATCGACAGCCTCCTTTGCTTCCTCCTGCTCCTTCTTCTCCGCAGGTGTGTCGTTCAGAGTGAAATCGGCAAGAAATGCCTCTACCGCGTCAGAAAAATCGTCCACATCCTGACCGGGTGCATTCTCAGCGTTCTGTTCGGCAGATGCAGCAGGCGGCGGCTGAAGCGGCGCGGGTTCCTCGGTTTTGTCCTCATCCGGGAACAGCGAGATCTCCTGCTGCTCATGCTCCGCCAGTACGGCGCTCTCATCATGGATCTGGGGCAGGATCTCGAGGCCCAGGCTATCGAAGACATTGTCGACTGTGCTCTCATCATTAAAAAGAGAAATCTGTCCGTCGTTGAACTTTGGCTCCTCTGGCATAAGCGTTCCGGCCTGACGGCGCAGATCCTCAATCACAAGCTGATAGGCGGGTTCTTCCCCGTCGTCGCTCTGATATTTGCGCTCTCTGGCATCATAGGCGCGGGCCAGATTCACCGCCTGTCGCGTCGGCGAAACGAGCAGCTGCAGTACGGCCGTCTCGTTGTTGACCTCGTCAAATATTTCATTATACATCTCGAGCGCACGGTTGCGGTCCTCTTCATACATGAAAGTCAGGAGCCTACCGAGCTCGGTGAGAAATCTTTGCTTGTTAATGGGGTGTCACCTCCATACGGTGTTCGCTCAGATTATACCCGTTCCGCCGCGATTGGTCAAGATAAATATTACAAAAAAAAGACAAAGATTTTCGACTGGCTTCGCAGCATGCGCAAAAAACTTGACAAGGGCAGGCTTTCGGCTATAAAATAATAAGGTACGGCGTTGGCCGAGATTACGGCGGGGCAAGGGCCCTGGCGATTGAGAGGTACAATTATGGCAAAAGACAAGAGAGTTGAACAGATCACCGATATGGAGGTCGATTTTGCCCAGTGGTATACCGACATCTGCCGCAAGGCGGAACTGGTGGAGTATGCCTCTGTCAAGGGCTTTACGATTCTGCGCCCCTATGGCTATGCCATTTGGGAGAATATGCAGCAGATCATGGACGCGGAATTTAAGAAAACAGGTCATGTCAATGTGGCCATGCCGGTGCTGATCCCGGAGAGCCTGCTGAAAAAAGAGGGCGAACTTGTTAACGGTTTCGCACCTGAGGTTGCCTGGGTCACCATGGGCGGCAGTGAGCAGCTGGAAGAGCGCCTTGCTTTCCGCCCCACCTCCGAGACCATGTTCTGCGATCACTGGTCCCGGGTGCTGCACTCCTACCGTGAACTGCCGATGCTGTATAACCAGTGGTGTTCCGTCATCCGCTGGGAGAAGACCACACGCCCCTTCCTCCGCTCCCGCGAGTTCTGGTGGCAGGAAGGCCACACGATCCATGAGACCGCTGAGGAAGCTCAGGCGGAGACCGAGCAGCAGCTCAACTGCTATGCTGATTTCTTTGAAAACATCCTCGCCATCCCCGTAGTGCGCGGCAGAAAGACCGACAAGGAGAAATTTGCCGGTGCGGAAGCCACCTACACCGTCGAGTGCATGATGAAGGACCGCAAGGCCCTGCAGGGCGCGACCTCCCACTACTTCGGCGACAAGTTCTCCCGCGCTTACAACGTGACCTTCACCGGGCGCGACAACAAGCTGCAGTACCCGTTCCAGACCTCCTGGGGCTCCACGACCCGCATGATCGGCGCAGTCATTATGGCCCACGGCGACAACAACGGTCTCGTCCTGCCTCCGAAAGTTGCCCCCATCCAGGTGGTGGTCGTGCCGGTGGCGCAGCACAAGCCCGGCGTACTTGAGAAGGCGAACGAGCTGTTTGAGGCTCTGAAAGCCGCCGGTGTGCGCGTGAAGCTTGACGACAGTGACAACAGCCTCGGCTGGAAATGCGCACAGTATGAGATGAAGGGCGTCCCCCTCCGCGTGGAACTCGGCCCCAAGGATATCGAAAACGGCGTTTGCGTGGCTGTTCGCCGCGACAACGGCGAGAAGGCCCAGATCTCCCTGGATGATCTCACCGCAAAGGTTCCTGAGCTTCTTGAATCTGTGCAGCAGGGTCTTTTTGAAAAGGCCAAAAAGAACCTGGACGAGCATATCTACGCTGCCCACTCCGTTGAAGAAGCCAAGGAACTCCAGGAGAAAAACGGCGGTTTCATCAAGACCATGTGGTGCGGCGATCTCGAGTGTGAGCTCAAGATGAAAGAGCAGGCGGGCATGTCCTCCCGCTGCATCCCCTTCAAGCAGGAGAAGCTCGACGAAGTCTGCGCCTGCTGCGGCAAGCCCGCCAAGCATATGATCTTCTGGGGCGTTGCATACTAAATCAATTGCGAACAATGTTCGGCTTAAGGTGTTTTTGAGGCGGCAAAGCTGCCTCAAAAACCATTTTAAACCACAGTAAAAGCTGCCCCATGAAACCGAAAAGAGCCCGTCCCTTTTGGGGACAGGCTCGTTTCGGTAATTATTTGAATTACACAGCGCGGGCGACCTTGCCGCTGCGCAGGCAGCGGGTGCAAACGTAGACGTGCTTGGGAGAGCCGTCGACGATGGCCTTGACGCGCTTCACGTTGGGCTTCCAGGTACGGTTGGAACGTCTGTGAGAGTGGCTGACTTTGATGCCAAAGGTAACGCCCTTGTCGCAGAATTCACACTTCGCCATGGATGAAGCACCTCCTTGCATGTGTTGGCTGTCAGGCAGACAGCTCATATATAATAGCAGATGGTCCCGGCAATTGCAAGGAAAATTTTACAGATCGAAAGAAAAAAGTTTTTTATGTCATATCCACCCGGATGTGTGGAAAACAACTTGCCAAAATCGGGGAAAATGGGTAATATAGAGGGTACGAAATTACAAGTCAGATCACAGAAAGGATAAGAGTGAACGCCATGCGCAGCAAGTATTCCGTCAGGCTCAAAAAGCTCGTGGAGGAACACGGCGGTCTTGAGCCGCTGAACCTGTCCTCCGACTATGAAGAGGCGCTGATCTCCAATTCGGACGTCAACCGCCCTGCCATGCAGCTTACCGGTTTTTACAACTACTTCGACCCTACCCGCATTCAGATTATCGGCCGGGTCGAGAGCACGTACCTTGACACCCTCTCCCCCGAGGATCGCCGCCGTACCTTTGAGCGCTTTATGGAGCACGATATTGCGGCGCTGGTGATTTGCCACGGCGTGTCCGCCTTTTCTGAGTGCATTGAGATGGCGCGCAAGTATGACCGCAATGTTTTCATCACCGACGAGGACACTTCAGCCTTCCAGGCGGATCTGATTCACTCGCTGCAGAAATACCTCGCCCCACGCGTAACCGTACACGGCGTGCTGGTCGAGATCTACGGTGAAGGCATCCTGCTCATGGGCGACAGCGGCATCGGCAAGAGCGAGACGGCGCTGGAGCTCATTAAGCGCGGCCACCGCCTGATCGCCGACGATGCGGTGGAGATCCGCCGTGTCAGCCGTCATTCCCTCATCGGCAGCGCCCCCGAGCTCATAAGATATTATATGGAACTGAGAGGCATCGGCGTTGTCAACGTCAAGCATCTGTTCGGCATGGGCGCTGTCAAGCCCCAGAGCAATGTGGATCTGGTCATCATGATGGAGCCCTGGGACAACAGCAAGGCCTATGACCGTCTTGGCCTGAGCAGTGAGACGGCGAGCTTTGTGGGTGTGGAGATTCCTCAGGTCACAATCCCCGTGCGCCCCGGCCGCAATCTCGCCGTTATCATGGAGCTTGCCGCCATGAACAACCGTCAGAAGAAGATGGGTTACAACGCCGCCGAGGCTCTTGCCATGGAGCACGACATGGCGATCGACGCAGGATTACTTTAAGTCAAATGCGAGCAATGCTCGCATTTGAGAGACTCGCATTTATCGCACGCGGCGGTGCGTGACACGCCGCGTTTGGTCGATGCGAGGCCTCGCTAAGCTCGGCTTATGGTGTGTTTGAGGAAGCAAAGCTCCCTCAAACACGATTTGGATTTATTTAGGAATGATTTGGAGATTTCTATGGAACAGCTTGAACTTGCCATACAGGAGATCAAGAAGGAGATGCCGGGGCTGGAGCTTCATGAAAACGAGCCCATGAGCAGCCACTGCTCCTTCCGCATCGGGGGACCCGTGCGGGCGCTGGCAGCGCCGCAGGATGTGACGGGACTGACAAAGCTGTGCTATCTGCTCAAGAAGCACGAGCTTGCTCCGTATATTCTCGGCAACGGCACCAACATTCTCTTCCCCGACGAGGGGATGCGCGACTTGCTTATCATCTCCACAGAGAAGCTGACGAAGATGTTCCTGCTGTCGGAGGATACAATCTATGCAGAAGCAGGGGTCTCGCTTTCCAAGCTTGCAAGCTTTGCTCATCAGAACAGTCTGACCGGGCTGGAATTTGCCTCCGGCATTCCGGGCAGCGTGGGCGGCGGTCTCATGATGAACGCCGGCGCCTACGGCGGGGAACTCAAAGACACGGTGGAGAGCGTAGTCATCCATTTTCTGCCGGAGCAGGCCCTCTATGAGCTTACAAATGAGCAGTGCGCCTTCGGCTATCGTTCAAGCTTTTTCCAGAAGATGCCGGGCTGTGTGATTCTGAGCGGCGTTTTTCATCTTGAAAAGGGCGATCCTGACAAGATCGCGGAGAAGATGCGCGAGCTCAACGCAAAGCGCCGCGAGAAGCAGCCGCTGGATCTGCCCTCTGCGGGCAGCGCCTTCAAGCGGCCCGAGGGTGGCTTTGCCGCCGCGCTCATCGATGAAGCGGGTCTCAAGGGCTATACGGTGGGAGGCGCACAGGTGTCGGAAAAGCACGCTGGCTTTGTGGTCAACACAGGCAATGCCACGTCCCACGATGTGTACGACCTCATGATGCACATTCGCCGCACGGTCTGGGAGCACAGCAAGGTGGTGCTCGAGCCGGAGATGATCATCCTCCCGTCGGATTACAAGCTGGAGGACCACGGCCCGCAGGTCCCGCTGCACAGGGTTTGGGGCGGACAGTGACCCGCCGCCGGTGGCGGAAGAAGGGGCACTGTCCGCTCCGCAGCCGCGCCGTTGGCGGTCCGTCGTGAAGCAGGACCGGGAACGGCAATGCGGCAAGGCGGGCAAAGGAGCTGAGAGTGAAGGGTGAGACAGTTTGGAGTGTGGAGTTTAAAGTGTCTCCTTCGCGTTTTAATAAGTGCCGAAGGCACACCTTCACTCCAAACTCCAAACTCCGAACTTCTAAGTCCTAACTGAGAGATAGAGGTACCATATGGATTTTTTGATCATAACCGGTCTTTCCGGTGCGGGAAAGAGCCGCGCGGCGGATGTTTTGGAGGATCTGGACTACTACTGCGTGGATAATCTGCCGGTGGCGCTGATGCCGAAGTTTGCGGAGCTGTGCATCGCGACCGGCGGTCGATACGAAAAGGTGGCGCTGGTAACCGACGTGCGGGCCAAGAACGGCTTTGACGAATTATTAAAGACTCTCGACCAGCTCAAGGAGATGAACTGCGCCTGCCGCATCCTTTACATGGACGCGGACGTGCCCACCATCGTGCGGCGCTACAAGGAGACGCGCAGGCCCCACCCGCTGGCAAAGCGCGGCGGCAGCATCGAGGAGGCGGTGTACCGCGAAATCGACCTGCTGGCCCCGATCCGGGAGCGCGCCGACTTTATCGTCAACAGCTCCGAGCTCACCTTGGGTCAGCTCCAGGGCAGGCTTTTTGAACTCATTTCCCCTGCGGGCAGCAAGCGGCAGCTTGAGGTCACGGTAGAGGCTTTCGGCTTTAAGTACGGGGTGCCGCTGGACGCAGATCTGGTGTTCGACGTGCGCTTTCTGCCAAACCCATATTACCTCGAAGAGCTTCGCCCGCTCACCGGCCTTGACCGTCCCGTGGCACAGTATGTTTTTGACAGCGCGGAGGCCCGCACCTTTATGGAAAAGATGGAAGACCTGCTGGATTTCCTGCTTCCGCTGTATGTGGAGGAGGGCAAGCTGAGTCTTCTCATCGCGGTGGGCTGCACCGGCGGACGGCATCGCAGCGTCGCCATCGCTTCTGCTCTGACGGAATACCTCAAGGCCAAGGGTGTCAACGCCGAGAACATCAACCGCGACATCAAA
>JBGUQD010000200.1:0-23320 GCA_045130755.1 Candidatus Limivicinus sp.
CCGCCGGCACGGTCAACGCGGTGTACGATCTCATGCGCCGGCACGATTTTCGCATCGTGCGCTCGGTGCGTGTCAAGGTCGACCACAATCTGCTGGTAAAGCCGGGCATGAAGCTCGGTGACATCCGTGAGATCTACTCGCACCCCCAGGCGATTGCCCAGTGCTCCGAATTCCTGCAGAGCCTGAAAAACGTAAAGGTCATCCCCTGTGAGAATACCGCTGTTGCCGCGAAGATGGCGGCAGAGTCCCATGAACTCGGCATCGCGGCTCTGTCCTCCCGCGCATGCAGCAAGCTCTACGGGCTTGACATTCTCAAAAGCGACGTGCAGGATTCCGGCAACAATTACACGCGCTTTATCTGCATCTCCCGGAATCTGGAGATCTACCCCGGCGCAAACCGCACAAGCCTCATGATGGTGCTGCCGCATGAACCGGGCTCCCTGTACCGCCTGCTCTCACGCTTCAATGCCCTCGGCATCAACCTCACCAAGCTTGAAAGCCGCCCCATGCCCGAACGCAGCTTTGAGTTCATGTTCTATTTCGATTTCGATACCTCGGTCTACTCCCCGCGCTTCATCCAGCTCATGGGCGAGCTCAAGGATCTCTCCGAAGAGTATGAGTACCTCGGCAGTTACAGTGAGGTGGTCTGAGATGCAGTGCGGCTTGCTCGGTGAAAAGCTGGGTCACAGCTATTCTCCGCAGATCCACAAGGAGCTTGCGGACTATGACTATCGTCTTTATGAAAAAGCGCCCGATCAGGTAGAGGACTTCGTAAGGCATGGGGACTGGCACGGGCTGAACGTGACGATCCCCTACAAGAAGACCGTCATACCGTTTTGCGACGAGCTGTCGGAGACCGCTGCGGCAATCGGCAGCGTAAACACCCTCCTGCGCAGGGCCGATGGGACGATCTACGGCGACAATACCGATGCCTACGGCTTTGAAACACTGCTCAACGGGACGCATCCCGACAGCATTGCCGGGCAGAAGGCGCTGGTGCTGGGGACAGGCGGCGCGTCTGTCACAATCTGCGCGGTGCTCAGACGGCACGGGGCTGAGGTGGTGACGATCTCCCGCAGCGGCGAGAACAATTACGAAAACCTTGACCGCCACGCGGACGCAAACCTTCTGGTCAATACCACGCCCCTCGGCATGTACCCGAAAAACGGCGTGAAGCCCGTTGACCTGACCGTGTTTCCGAAGCTCAGGTGCGTACTGGATGTGGTCTATAACCCGGCCCGCACGGCGCTTTTGCTGCAGGCGGAGAAGCTTGGCATTTCCCATGCCGGGGGCCTTACGATGCTGGTGGCCCAGGCCAGACGCAGCAGCGAAATTTTCCTGGGAAATACGCTGCCGGACGGGGAGATCCCACGCATCACAAAGCTGCTTTCGGACTCGATGCAGAATATTATCCTCATCGGCATGCCCGGCTGCGGCAAGTCCACCGTCGGGGCAATTCTTTCACAGCGCCTTAACCGGCCGCTGCTGGAGGCAGACGCGGAGCTTGTAAAGGCGGCGGGCGTCTCGATCCCCACAATCTTTGAGGCCGAGGGGGAGGCGGGCTTTCGCAAGCGTGAGACGGCGATACTCGCCCAGCTCGGCAAACAGTCCGGCACGGTGATCTCCACCGGTGGCGGCTGCGTGACACGGCCGGAAAACTACCCGCTTCTCCACCAGAACGGGACGATCGTCTGGCTCAGGAGGGATCTTGACAAGCTTGCAAGGGAAGGCAGGCCCTTGTCACTGAATGCCGATCTGCATGCCATGTACGCAGCGCGGCAGCCGCTGTATCAGCGCTTTGCCGACTTAACGGCTGACAACACCGGCACACCGGAGGAGACCGCGAACGCCATTCTGGAGGTGCTCAGATGAAGCTTCTCATTATCAACGGTCCGAACCTCAACATGCTGGGCCTGCGAGAGCCGGACATCTACGGTCGGCAGGACTTTCGCGCGCTCGAGCAGTTTATCCGTGACGCGTGCGCGGAGGCTCAAGTTGAGGCGGAGCTTTTCCAGTCCAACCATGAAGGCGCTATTGTGGATATAATCCAGGAGGCTTACGGAAGAATTGACGGCATCGTGATCAATCCCGCGGCCTATACCCACACCAGCGTCGCAATTCTCGACGCGCTCAAGGCGGTGAGCATTCCCGCCGTGGAGGTGCATATTTCGGATGTTTCCAAGCGCGAGAGTTTCCGACAGATTTCCTATGCCGGTATGGCCTGTGTAAAAAGCTACATCGGCCTCGGCTTTGAGGGTTACCGAAAGGCGATTCTGTATCTCAAAGACTATCTCACAGACAAGACAGGGGAGTGAACTGAAATGAAACCCATGAACAAAAAGTGCGAACAATTCACCGATTCCGTTATCCGCCGCATGACCCGCATTGCCATTGCCAACAATGCCATTAACCTTGCCCAGGGCTTCCCGGACTTTGACCCGCCCAAGGCCATCACCGACAGACTCATGGAGGTTGCCGTCAGCGGCCCGCACCAGTACCCCATCACCATGGGCGCGCCAAATTTCCGCCGCGCGGTTGCCGCCAAGACCAAACACTTCTCCGGTCTTGACATTGACCCCGAAACCAACATTGTCATCACCATCGGCTCCACCGAGGCCATGGTTGACACGCTCTTTGCCCTCACCAACCCCGGAGACAAGGTGGCCATGTTCTCTCCGTATTTTGAAAACTATGCAGCGCAGACCCTCTTTGCCGACTGTGAACCGGTCTTTATTCCCCTCATCCCGCCCTCCTTCCGCTTTGATCCCAATGTGCTGGAAGATGTATTCAAGAAGGGCATCAAGGCCATCATCATCTGCAACCCCTCCAATCCCAGCGGCCGTGTTTACACGTATGATGAGCTGAAGCTGATCGCTGACCTTTGCATCAAGTACGATGTCTATGCCATCACCGACGAGGTGTACGAGCACATCGTCTATGACGACCACAAGCACATCAGCCTCGCAACGCTTCCCGGCATGTGGGAACGCACCGTCACCTGCAACTCTCTGTCCAAAACCTATTCCATCACCGGCTGGCGTCTCGGCTATGCCATCGCACCGAAGGAGATCATGGACAAGATCAAGCAGTTCCATGACTTCAATGCCGTCGGTGCGGCCTCCCCGCTCATGGAAGCGGCGCTGGTCGGTCTCCAGATGCCTGACAGCTACTATGAGCAGTTTACCGCCCACTATGCCCACATGAAGGAAATCTTCACCGGTGGTATGCGGGATCTCGGCATTCCCTTCACCGAGCCCGAAGGCACCTACTTTGTCCTGGCGGATATCGCCCCCTATCTCAAGAAGGGACAGAGCGACGTGGAATTTTGCGAGGAGATGACCAAAAAGGTTGGTGTCGCCGCCGTGCCCGGTTCCTCCTTCTTCCGCGAGGATATCAACAATATTGTACGCCTGCACTTTGCGAAAAAAGATGAGACCCTCTATGCGGCCCTTGACAGACTGGCAGATCTCAAAACAAAGATGGGATGAAAAGATAACCGCGGTGGATTATCCACCGCGGTAGTTTCTTATACGGTTTGCTTTTCCGGACGGTTCACGATCCAGACGCCGAGGCACACCAGCACCATCGCCAGCAGGCAGCGCGGCACATTGAGCACCTTGCCCTCACCAAGCAGCAAGGCAGAGAGAAACACGCCAAACACCGGATTTAAGAAGGAAAAGACCATGATCTTTGACACCGGATGCCGCTGCAAAAGCAGGGACCAGAGCGTGTATGCCACCGCAGAGAGGAAGCCGAGGTAAAGCATCAAAGGCCAGGCGTATCCGGATACAGCGTGCAGCTTCCCGCCGCCGAGCAGGGCTGCCGTAGTCATGATGAGGCCGCCGATGAAAAACTGCCATCCGCTGAGAACAACCGGGTCCTCCCGGTCAGAAAAGCGCTTGATCAGCACGGACGAGCAGCCGTAGGACGCCGCCGAGAGGAGCAGAAAGCCTTCACCGAAAAAGCTCACCCCACCGGTGAGCTTGCCGTCGAGCGTAACAACAATGACGCCGGCAAAACCGATGACGCAGCCGATAACTTTTTTAACCGTGAGCTTTTCCTGACGGAAAATGAAGACAGCAATCAGCAGAGCAAAAAAGGTACTGGTGGGGGAGAGGATGGGGCCCTTGTACCCCGGAGCGTGAGACAGGCCAATATAGAAAAAGGTATATTGGATAACAGTCTGAATAAAGGCGAGGGTGATGACCATTCCCCAGGAGGAGCGCTTCGGGATCAGGACATGACGGCGCATGAGACTGCCAAACAGGATGGTAAGCAAACCCGCCAGTGTGAAGCGCACACCGGCAAAGAGAATCTGACTCATCACGTCGCTGCTTGCTATATCAAAGAAGCGGTAGCCCAGCTTGATGCCTGGCGAGGCACTGCCCCAGAGAAGATTGGCCGTGACTGCCGCTAAAAGGATACCGGCTGTGGTCGAAAGAAAGTCGGATTTATTCTTCGTGGAATTCATATTGCCTCCAAAACGGAACTGTTTCAGCGACGAATATACAGGAATTGACGCCAAAAATCAAGAGGGAGTATCCGTTTTGTGCATGTTCTTCACCGATCAAAACAGTCATTCTTGAAATTTGCGTTTCGCTGCGTTACAATAAGCAAAACAAAATCTCCGGAGGAAACAGCATGGCCACTGTCAGCCTGAAAAACATCAAGAAAGTCTATCCCTTTTCCAGTGCCGAAGAGCGCATCAAAAAAGGGGAGGGGAGTGCCAACCTCCAGATTACGGATGAGGGTGTCGTCGCGGTACAGGCGTTCAGCATGGATATCGCGGACAAAGAGTTTATCGTGCTGGTCGGCCCTTCCGGCTGTGGAAAGTCCACCACTCTGCGCATGATCGCCGGCCTGGAAGAAATCACGGATGGAGAGCTCTATATAGACGGAGAGCTTGTAAACTATGTTGATTCCAAGGAACGCGACATCTCCATGGTTTTCCAGAACTACGCCCTGTTCCCTCACATGACTGTATATGAAAACATGGCATTTCCCCTGACGCTTCGCCATGAGCGGCGGGACGTGATCGATCGAAAGGTGCGCGAGGCGGCGGCGATTCTCGATATCACCGACTATCTGCAGCGAAAGCCAAAGGCTCTCTCCGGCGGCCAGCGCCAGCGTGTCGCCATTGGCCGCGCCATTGTACGCGCGCCGAAGGTCATGCTCATGGACGAACCGCTCAGTAACCTCGACGCCAAGCTCCGCAACGAGATGCGCGCCGAGATCATCAAGCTTCGCAAGCGCATCAACACTACCTTTATCTACGTCACGCACGATCAGACCGAAGCCATGACCCTGGGTGACCGTATCGTCATCATGCGTGATGGCTATATCCAGCAGATCGGTACCCCGCAGGAGGTGTTCAACCACCCGGCGAATCTCTTTGTCGCGGGCTTCATCGGCATGCCGGTCATGAACTTCTTTGACGCCGAATTGATCCGCAATGACGATAAATACTTTGTTGAGCTTGACGGCTGGCGTGTCCCCCTGAGTGAGAAAAAGCGTCAGCGTCTGCTGGAAAAGGACGTGCCGAGCCGTCCTGTGACCCTTGGCGTACGGCCTGAGCACACGCTTTTGTGGCAGGAGGGCGGCGTGCTGGCAAGGGTCGACGTGAGCGAGATGATGGGCTCATCGGTGCACCTGCATGTAAACGCGGCCGGGAAGGACGCGATCATCGTGGTTCCCATCCTCGACGCCGAGGAGAGTTACGAGCCGGGCGACTCGGTACGCTTCCGTTTTGCGGGCTCGTCCGCGCATGTGTTCGACCAGGAGACGGGACGGAATCTGGAATGGTAAAAAACAAACAGCGCCGGAAATCCGGCGCTGCTTTTTTATGGCATGGGTGTGGGCGGGATGGCCTGCGCGTACTGCACATACTGATAGAGCGGCTTGTCGGTGTTGATGCAGAAAAGCTTGAGATCGTCCATACTCCTGATCTGATCGGCAAAGCAGACAAAGGCCAGATGATGAGCGCAGAAGGTGCTGCCGAAAAGGGACGTGCCGTACTCGTCCAGCGGCGCTTCCGCGATCATGCGGCAGAATTCCGGCGTCAGGGGATTGTCCGGCCCGCTCACCAGAGAGAGAAAGTCCGTCGAGTTGTCAACGACATAGCCGCCACTCTCGGTATAGATCGTCAGCGGGAAGCTGCACTTGGAGGCCAGCGCCGCCCAGTTCCAGTCCGCGATCTCCTTCTGCACGACTCTTGCAAACTCCAATTGCGGCGTTCCCTCTTCAAAGGGAATGGGAGGCACGGAATTGAAATCATTGTCGAGATACGACATGCTCAGCACCTCGCCGGTATCGTGGCAGGCGGCGATGTTGAAGATCGTGAGCTTCGGTATGGTGGACGGCTCTTCAAAGTAGTCGTAGCACACCGCTCCGTCCAGCGCCGTGAAGCCCCAGACGGGATAGACCTCCGAGACGGAAGCGCTTGCTACGTATTTGCGGTAGTCCTGATCGAAAACGCTGTCCAGATCCTGTGCCAAAAATTCCTCCCGGCTGTTCAGGATGACGCGGCTGGTGGAGTGGTCCTGGGAGGGCAGCAGGAAGCTTACCGGGTAGTGGATGCGGTCGGCCAGCACCTCCCATTCGCCCGCGACGATGTTGCGCTGTACATCCCTGAGGTAGAGGTACTCGGGATCATCCTGCTCAAGCGGTATGATCTGCACCTCACCCGCAACCCCCAGACTATCGGGAAGACTTACGTCGCCAAGCTCCTCGAGGGTGTTGTCCTCCTTCACGTCGTACTCGCCGCTGAGTCCGCTCAAAGGTTCCCCGTTCCATAGCTTGTCGCCGCTCTCACGGAAGACAAGAGCGGGGGACGGCACATCGTAGATCGAACAGTCGGAGAAGTTGATGCCGTCGGTCTGGAAGAAGATGGCACCGCCCTGGCTGCATTCATAGATGTCCGTGCGCAGGATGTTAATGGACGAGCACTGGCTTGTCTGAATGCCGAGAATGCCGCAGCCGTAAAGCCTCATCTTCTCGATCCGGATCTCATTGCAGTTCTGGAAACGCAGCACGCCGCCGGAGCAGACGCCCGGCTCCTTTGTGTGACCGGCCGTGAACCCAAAGAGCGAGAGATTATCGCAGTCTGTAAAGCTTACCACGTCGGCAAAGCGGGGGATAGCGGCGAGGGTGGTGGCCCCGGAAGCGGAGTTTTGCGCCTGTATGGAAAGACCGTCTGCGTCGTGGATGACAAGCCCAGGCCCGTCGGGGTTCTCCTGCCAGTAATAATACGCCGTGCCGATGCCTCCGTAGTTGGAGGCAGTGGACAGGTCAAACATCGCCCCGTCCAGAATGATCGTCCGGTCAGGCCCAATAGCTTCAAGGAAGTCGTCCACAGTATTGACTGTAACGGAGCCGCCCTTGGGAACGTCGGTCGGATCAGCGACGGAGGCGAGAGGTGAGGCGGTGTCAGGGTCGATGTCCCGCAGCATCATTTCGCCGAGCAACGCGCCCTCCAATAGATTGCCCTCGATATCCCCGGCGTATACGTCTCCCTGATACCAGGCGTGGATATTGCCTTCAAAGCGGCAGCCGTCCACCGTCGCTCCGTACCCGCTGAAGTTGAAGACAGGGGAGTCGAAGATGTTGCCCGTCACGTCGTTTGAAAGAAACAGCGCGCCCCTGCAGTAATCCAGGCGCAAAAGCCCCTGGGCGTGATTGTCGTGGATGCGATTATTGTACACGGTGAAGCCCTCGCCGTAGGAGGCTGAGAACAGGTGCATCGCCGAGCCCTGGCCCTCACGCGTGCCGTGGTCGTGAATGTCGCAGCCCTCCACGCGCACATTGCGGCAGCGGTCCACGTCCACCGCACTGTAGCTGCACTCATAAATATCGCAGCCTGTGACCGTGAGATCGCTGCACTCCCGTGCCCAAACGCCGATGATGCCGCAGCCATACAGGCCGCAGGCGTTCACCGCTGTGCGCTCGCAGTTTTCAAAGCGCAGCACGCCGCCCATACACCAGCCGGGCTCCGTGGTGTGTCCGGCGGTGAGGCTCTCGACCGTCACATCCTGACAATTGGAGAACTTGATGACATTTGCGTATCTAGGTACGTCGGCAATCGTAGTGCTGTCCATGCCCGCGCCACAGATGGTGAGGTTCTGCACCCCGAGGATCTCCAGTTCCGCCCCGTTGTCATAGACCTCATTCCATGCGATAAAGGGATTTGTAGAGTTGCCTCGGTAGCTTGCAGCGGTTGAAAGATCATAGGTACCGGCAGCAAGCTCGATCACCGTGTCGGGCGCAATGGCGTTCAAGAATTCATCGACTGTGGAAACACGGACAACGTTGTCCGTCTTTGCCGGGGACGCTCCCGCGACCGCGCCGAAGCTCAAAAGCAATGCGACTGTCAGCACGCCGGCGAGGATACGTACCCCGCTTCGTTTATAGTTCATGATCTGCTCCAACCTTTCTTTCAGGTTTCGCTTTTCGGTAGAGAAGGTGGTGGCCGCCACACCCACCGGCAATACACCGGCGGAGGCCATGCGAATGAGCGCCTCGCCATAGGAGCGCTTTTCTGCGCGATCCATGCCGCGAAGCAAGATTTCGTCACAGCTGAGCTCACAGGCGCGGCTAAACTCTCTGCGGATGAGATATGACAGGGGATTGAACCACTGCGTACTCAGCACCGCTACCGCAAACCATTTGTATATGGTATCCCGCCTGTGATAGTGTATAAGCTCATGCCGCAGAATACTGCTCAGAAGGTCTTCGTCATAGACCTGCTCCGGCAGAGTAATGAGCGGATGGATGACCCCGAACATCAAAGGTGTTTTGAACGCGGCACAGCGGAAAAGCCGCGGCTTCCTCCCCGGCAGCATGCGATAAACACGCCTGTCGTCCAGCGTTGCGGGACTGAGACTGCGCCGCACTCGGGCCGTGAAAAACATGTAGCTTGCCAGATAAAGCCCAAAGCTAAGCGTTGTACCCACAGCCCAAACACAGATCCAGAGTGTCGGGGATTTTAGGTTTACTTCATTTTTGCGTGGTGTCTCCATCTGCATCGGCATGGGTCGGCTTCCCTGTTCGTACTCCTCCTGTGTATTTGTGACGGCCGTGACCGGGATGAAGTCCTCCGGCAGGGACGGCGTCACGGGCCGCATCGCTTGCTCCTCCTGCGGCAGGGGACGGGAAGCAATGATCGGTCGGCTCACTTGGCGTGCAGCCTGTTCTACCGGTACAAGCCCCGGTATGGGCAGCACAAAGCGCAGCAGCACCAGCAGCCAGGCATAGTAATACACGGTGCTGGGCATCCGTCTTAAGAACACATAGTGCAGCGCCAGCAGCACAAGCGCCATTGCGCTGCCGCTGAGCGTCAGGTTGAGTAGTATCTGCATCCTTTAATCCTCCAGCTTGAAAAGATCGCGCAATTCGTCAATATCGTCCTGTGTCAAACCATCAGAGCGCACCAGCGCTGCCACCAGGTCCCGGGCCGAACCGTGGTAGACTCGGCTGATAAGATCGTGCGTGGCCCAGTCGTTGTACTCCGCCTCTGAAATCAGGGGTGTATAGTAAAATACACCGCGCTTTTCCTGACGCAGTACGCCCTTGGTGACAAGGCGGGAAACCAGGGTCTTGACCGTGGTGGCTTCCCAGCCGCGGGACTGCTGCAGGGTCTCGCGGATCTCCGTAACAGGCAGGGCGTCCCCCGCTTGCCACAGTACCCGCATGACCTCCAATTCAGAATCGGATATTTTGGGTGCAAGGTCTTTAACCATTTTGTATACCTCCCAAGAGAGATTACACGTGTAGTCTTTTCAACTATACCATAGCACAAGAGACTACACTTGTCAACCCGCCATGGTAATTCTATCAGATAAAGCGAAAAAAAGACCTGTGCCATACGGACACAGGTCTTGTAATTTTGAAAAAGCAAGATTACGTGAGAGCAGGGTGTATCTCGATCTGGCAGCTTGCCATGGTCTGCAGCGCCGCTTCGTGCAAGGCAGGGGTCACACCGGCACAGCATGAGGCATCCACCGAAATCGGTGCTTCGGGGAAATGCGCCTTGAGCAGCAGAGCATTGCTCACAACACAGATATCCGTGCACAGGCCGATGAGCTCAAGGCTGAACTCCTCCTCGTCGGCATATTCCGCGATCAGGCGCGGCAGGGCAGTGGAGCCGAAGGTGTACTTCTGGATCTTCGCATGCGGCTTTTCTTCAACAGCCTTCAGGATCTCATCATTGAGCTCCCAGCCGGGCGTGCCGTAAATGCAGTGGGGAACCGGCAGCTTTTTGCCTTCGGCCGTTTCCAGATAGTCTTCAAAATGGGTATCATAGGTGACAAACAGCTCTCCATCCCAATTGCGGATCTTTTCAACCGCCGCGGGAATGATGGCCTGCGCTTCGAGGGTACCGAGCGCGCCGTCCACAAAATCCTTCTGCATGTCCACAACGACAAGAAAATGTCTCATTTCATGCTCCTCCTTCACTCAGACAGATTCTTTCTTTAGCGGCAGCCACCAGGTAAACCCAAAGGACAGACACTGGGCCAGCCCCTCAGCCCTGGTGAGTCCCTGTTCTGCTGCAACTTTGCGTCCGATCAGGGCATATTCACCAGCGTGCAGCCCGAGCAGGATCAAAAGAGGGAGAGGCTTCTTCTTCATGGCTAAAGCGGCAAACAGCGCATAAAGCCCGACACAAACAGGTTTTCCAAATCGCTTTGTGGTGTTGAGAAACATGATACGGTCCTCCTGTATCTATCAAACTGCGTATAGTTTAATCGAAACCGTGTCCCTTGGCAAGAGCTTTTGTACCGATGAGCGAATAAGGCCCGTTAATTGCTTGACGGGCAGAACACTTATTGATATGATAGGATTATCTCAGATCCTGTGTGTACAGGATCAGCGGAAAGTCAAACAGAGAGGAGAAACAACATGAGCAAAGAAATCGCGAGAAGAGATTTTCTGAAAGCGGCAGCCGCAGGAGCTGCCGGCCTTGCGGCTGCCAGTATGCTCGGCGGCGTTTCCGCTTTTGCCGACGAAGCACCTGACAGCGGCAAAGCTTTTGATGGCAAGAAAAAATTTGCCGGCATCGGCAGCGTCCGCATGGTGACGGATGATATTGTGTATATCGGTGTCAGCGACCGGCGTATCCAGCTTTTCGAAAACGTATATCCCATCCCACGTGGTGTGGCGTATAACTCCTATGTGCTGCTGGACGAGAAGACAGTGCTGGTCGACACGGTGGACCGCTCCGTTACCGGGCAGTTTTTTGAAAATCTGACCGCCGTGCTGGACGGGCGCGACCTGGATTATCTGGTGGTCAATCACATGGAGCCGGACCATAGCTCTGCCATCTCCGAGGTACTGGTACGTTATCCCAACGCCAAGGTCGTTTGCACCAAGGCGGCGTCGGTAATCCTCAACCAGTTCTTCGCCTGCGATATCTCCGACCGTTCCATCCTCGTCGGAGAAGGGGACACCCTGAACTTCGGCAAGCATACCTTCACCTTTGTCATGGCACCCATGGTTCATTGGCCTGAGGTCATGATGAGCTTTGACGATGTATCCGGCGCACTGTTCTCAGCGGACGCCTTCGGCAGTTTCGGCGCGCTCAACGGCAACCTCTTCGCTGATGAGGTGAATTTTGAAAAGGACTGGCTCCCGGATGCACGGCGTTATTACTGCAACATCGTCGGCAAATACGGCCCGCAGGTCCAGGATGTCCTTGCAAAGGCCGGAACCGTGCCCATCAAGATCCTGTGTCCGACACATGGCCCGGTCTGGCGCGACAATCTCGGCTGGATCATCGACAAGTACAGCCACTGGTGCAGTTACACGCCGGAAGAGCAGGCCGTCATGGTGGTCTACGGTTCTGTTTACGGCGGGACTGAGAGTGCGGCAAACTCCCTCGCTGCGCAGATCTCCCAGCACGGCATCGCGGATGTCGCGGTGTATGACGTTTCCAAGACCCATGTCAGCGAACTCATCGGCGAAGCCTTCCGCTGCAGCCATATCGTGTTGGCCTCTATCACGTATAATATGGGTATCTTCACGCCGATGAAGAATTTCCTTCTGGATCTTGAGGCGCACAATTTGCAAAACCGCTGCTTTGCCATCGTGGAAAACGGCAGCTGGTCACCCGTTTCCGGAAAGCTCATGAAAGAAATCGTGGAACGCCTTGCCGGCTGCACCGTCGTCGGCGATACTGTGACAATCCTGTCAAGCCCTGACAATGGGGATTCTGACGCGCTGGCAGCATTGGCTGCGGCAGTGTCCGCCTCGGTCACAGACGGTGCTGCTGCTCCCGCTGCAGAAGCTCCTGCTTCCGCAAAGAAGTGGGTATGCAAGATCTGCGGCTATGTCTATGAGGGCGACGAAGTGCCCGATGACTACAAGTGCCCAATTTGCGGCGCCGGCAAAGATGCGTTTATGGAAGCGTAAATATTATTTGTGATAAATAACGATTAAAAACCGTCCTTCGAGTCCCCTTCCTGCTATATGAAACAGGAGGCCCCAACGGGGCCTCCTGTTTCATGGTGCCGGTGGTGGGACTCGAACCCACACGATGTCGCCATCGGCGGATTTTGAATCCGCTACGTCTACCATTCCATCACACCGGCACGCTGTGAAAAAGTATATATCAGAATCCAAAAAATATCAAGTGTTTCCTTCAATACTTTCTGCGCTCTGCACCTGCGGCTTGGGGATGAACCAGAGGTTCATGTCTGCGAGCCCCGTGACCCCGGGAACCTCTTCAGTAAAGCTATACTGCCACATGTCGCAGGCATAGTAGAAATTGGGGAAGGGGCTGACCGGCAGGGTGAACCAGAACATGTAATCCGTGAGCCGGGTGAGGTCATAACCGTAATAGCCCATGTCACGGTTAAAGTATACGCAGGGGGTATAGCCGGCGCGTCTGATCGTTTCGCAGAAAGCCACAGCGCAGTCGGTACGCGTCGCGGCACTCAGCTCCGCCGTGCGGGCACCTTCCTCAGAAACAAGCTCCCAGTCGTAAACCACCGGGACATCGATCTTATAAGACGCGATACGGGATAGCACAAAATTTGCCTCCTCAATTGCTTCACCGACATTTACCGCCTGAGAGAAAAAGTAGACGCCGGTCTTGAGTCCCGCCTTTGATGCGCCCTGCATATTCTCCTCAAACCACGGGTCTTCGAACAGGCCGCCTTCCGTATAACCACGCCGCCCGAGACGGACACAGGCAAAGTCAAGCCCTGAGCTTGCCGCCTGTTTCCAGTCGATTTCCCTCTGGTGCTCGGATACATCAATCCCGCGCAGCACGTCATACTCCATGCCAAGATAGCGTACCGGGCCCTCGGAAGCAAACTGATCTGCCGTCAGCGTGTTCACCGGCACGCCTTCCAGCGGTGTCATCCAGATCCAGTCATTGCCGTCGTACAGATATACCTGACCCTCGTGGGGATCCTTGGGCTTCTTTGCCGGCCGTTCAAAGAAAAAGGCGATCATCAGTGCCAGCGCAATCAGCATCACAAGCGAGGATGCAATAAAATAAAGGAGATTTCGTCCCCGGCCCAAATCCATCATCTCTTTCTTTTTGCGTTATGATGGTATTATATACAGTTTCTTCCGACTTATCAAGCCATATATAAAATAGATTATGTCAACATAATCTTTCGCTTATTTTCAAAACGGGAACAGAAAAATGAAAACCAAAACAGGTGCCAATCTTCGCAAAGTTTGTGATAATACACAAATACTGGTATGCTTTTTTAGTGAGCCTGAACAAATCTTTGGGCAATTCGGCTCTTGAAACCGGGCGTGGAAAAGACTATAATCCACCGCGAACTCAAGGAAAGGAGGCGACAGAAAACATGTATAACAACGTGAATGTTTTCGAGCCTGAGCAAGCGTCCCAGTTTCCCAACCTGCTTGAGGATAAGGATTTTGCCTTTTATTACTGGACGCTGCCCATCTGCAATCTCTGATTGCTGTGAGTGCGCCGAGTGACGGCGCGAGGGTACGAAAGAAAAAGCCGGGTTGATCGGCTGATATACGGGCGGGCTGTGAAAACACAGGATATAAATCCCGCCGATCCTGAACGAGACCGGCAAGCCCGGTCTCGTTTTTGCATACGCTTTTCTATCGTTTACAGCAATGTTTTGCTCTTTATAAAAGGAGAATGAAAGAGCATGAAAAAGTTCTTTCATGAAATACACTTTTCGCAGGAGCGTACATAATGAAAATGGTTCACGCCGTCATGGCGTGAACCATTTCATTTTACGTTGTGTTCCCGAAGCGCAATAATCAGGACTGCTGCTTGCTGCCCGAGCGCTTTCGGCCGGAATGCCCGCGGCTGCGGCGTCTGGATTGGGAAGCCTTGGCTTTGTAGAAGCTGAGCATGTCCTCATCCGCCTCATAAACCAGGCGATTGGCAAGCCACGAGTTGTCCTCCTTGTTCTTGCGGAACTTTGCGCGCACAAGAAAGCTGCCGTGTTCAGCGCAGGAATAGACGTTCATATAGCGCTGATCGCCCTGATTGATCCATTTGAGGGCATCCGTCGACTGTCCGCATACAGGGCAGGAGAGCTCACGCAGGCGCTCATCCGCGAAGGCTTCGGCTTTGCTAGAAAAACCGTCAAAGCAGTCATGGCTGATGGTGTCGGGGCCGTCGTTCTCCTCGGGCGGCTTATAGTTCGGCATGCGCGTGGCAAGGATGTGGGCGGCCTCGTCGTACATACGAAGGCCCTCCGCCATATCGAGCCGGGAAGCGACCACCGCCGTGTTGTACGCATCGCCGAGGGCATCGTGAGCAACACGGGTCTGCTCGATTTCAAAGTGCTCCATGGCGCTGGCAAGGGATTTCTGATTCTTGTCTCCCCCGGTCTGGAGATTGTAGATGAGCTGCAGATTGATCCAGCCCGCGATCCAGTCCCAGTCCAGATCATGGATAATGATGTTCTGCTCCATGATGCGCTGGTCATCGCAGCCCCAGGTGATAAAGGTCACATCATCGCCGCACCAGGCGCGAAACTGCTCCATCGCGTCGGGGAAGGAGTGCCCGTGACTCAGGCGTTCCTTGTCAAAGCCGGTGATCTTCTTGACTTTGTAATGCATGCGGCGAAAGTACACAGGCTTGACGTCAATGGTAAACTCTTCACCGGGCATCATGTCCTCGGTGAGCTTGACAGCGCCGATTTCAATGATCTCACCGCCGAGGTGGATCGGCAGCTTATTAAATACGGAGGATTTGGAACTCATCGCCTGATTCCATTCCAGATCCACCACCACATAATTCATAGCAATTATCCTTTATTCGTAAGATAGAGTATGTGTTTAAAAAACAAGCTCAATTATTATAGCATATCTTTTCGCTCTGTGCACTACTTTTTTAGAAGATTTTATTTTGCCTCACGAAACATACTGTGGTATACTGTTAAAATTGAGAGGAGATGGCAGAATTTGAGGACTATGACACTGAAAAAAGCCGCGGAATGCTGCGGAGGAAAATTGTTCGGCTGCAAAGATGACGCACTTGGCATCTGCCGTGCTGTGATCGACAGCCGCGCGGTGGAGCCGGGCGATCTGTTTGTTGCTTACCGCGGAGAGAAAACGGACGGACACCGCTTTATACAAAGTGCGCTCGACAAGGGCGCTGTATGCGCACTGGCCGAGTATATCCCCGAAGATGTTGCGGGGCCTGTTCTGATAGTCGAGGATGTACAGACCGCCCTGGAAAAGATCTGTACAGTATACCGCGAGACTTTGAATATACCCGTGATCGGCATCACCGGCAGCGTCGGCAAGACCACCGCCAAGGAGATGATTGCCAGCGTCCTGTCTCAGCACTATAACACGTTAAAAACCGAGGGCAACCATAATAATCAGATCGGCGTACCCATGACTGTCTCTCGCATCGAGTCTGAGCATGAGGCCGCTATTGTGGAAATGGGTATCTCCGGCTTTGGCGAAATGACAGAGCTTGCATCGGTAGCAAAGCCTACTGTTGCGGTCTTCACTGTTATCGGCCGTGCCCATCTCGAGTTTTTGCACGATCTCGAGGGTGTTTTTCGCGCCAAGACCGAGATGCTGACTTTTCTGCCGGAGAATGGTACGGTTATCGCAAACGGGGATGACGCTCTGCTGAAGAACATCAGCTGCCCACAGCGCGTGCTGCTCTACGGTACCGGCGAAACATGTGATGTGCGGGCAGATCAGATCGAGCTTTTATCGGAAGGCCGCACCCGTTGTCGTATCCGGTATCAGGACCGCGTGATTCGCGCCGATGTTCCGGCTTTTGGACGGCAACTTGTCTATGCCGCGCTTGAGGGTGCGGCAGTCGGTATTGTATTGGGGCTCACAGACGCTGAAATTGAAGCGGGCATTGCCACTTACGCCACCGTCGGCAGGCGAAATGCTGTGGTGGAGACGGGTTTTGTTACGCTGGTGGATGACTGCTACAATGCGAACCCCGAATCCATGCGCTGCGCTATCGACTCACTCTCGGCTTTCACGGGCCGCAAAGTTTGTTTGCTTGCTGATATGCTCGAAATGGGAGAAGATTCACCGCAGATGCATCTGGACCTCGGTGCATACGCAGCAGAGAAGGGGATGGATCTGGTTGCTGCCTGCGGCCCGCTGGGCAAAAACATTGTCCTGGGAGCAGGGGAGAGGGGGCAGTGGTTCGAATCCCGCGAGGCTATGATCGAAGCACTGCCCGCGCTGCTGCATCAGGGCGACCGCGTACTCGTCAAAGCGTCCCTCGGTATGCACATGGAGCATGTGGCTGAGGCCGTCAAGAATCTGCGCATATGAGTACGGCTAACGGAAAGCAGCCGGTAGTGTTGCTTGACCTGGACAATACCATTCTGGATTTTAACACCGCTGAGCGCATAGCACTGGGCCGGGCCCTCGGAGATCTCGGTCTGCCGGTAAGCGATGAGATAGCCGCGCTATATAACAAAATCAATATCCAACACTGGGAAATGCTTGAGGACGGTATTCTTACCCGGGAGCAGGTGCTTGTGCAGCGTTACGAATCCCTGTTTCGTGAACTTGGAGTGGAGACAGACGCTGAGCGCGCGCAGTCACTTTACGAGAACTATCTCGCTGAAGGGCACTGGTTCATGCCCGGCGCAGAGGAGTTGCTCGAATCGCTTCAGGGAAAATACCGCCTCTTCATCTGTTCCAACGGCAGCCAGAGTGTACAGGACGGGCGGATCGCCAGCGCCGGAATTGCACCATATTTTGAGAAAATCTTTATCTCCGAGCACATGGAGGGAAACAAGCCGGAAGCACGCTTCTTTGAACAATGCTTCCGAGAAATCCCCGGTTTCGACAAATCCCGCGCAATCATCCTCGGGGACAGCCTGACGTCCGATATCCGGGGCGGCAAGAACGCAGGTATCCTTAGCTGCTGGTTCAATCCTGCCCGGCGTGAATACAACGGGACGATCATACCTGATTATGAAATCAACAAGCTTGCTGAATTTTCTCTTCTACTCGAACATATATTCGGTTGATTTTCACAAAAAGTGAAAGGCGATTTCGTTGATTTGTTCCCTTGTTTTTCAAATGTCAGATGTTATAATAAAATCCGACAGGTAAGATATACTTTGTTATCGCCGTGCGGAGCGTTGAGTTGCTCGACGCTCCGTTTTGCTTTTGGGTGAAAAACATGGAACTGTCTTTTCGATTCTTTCGTGAACTGAATATCTGGTCAATGATGCTGCGCATCGTGTTGGCGATGCTGGTCGGCGGCGTGATCGGCATGGATCGTGAGCGCAAGGGCCGCGCAGCGGGCTTTCGGACCTATATACTGGTTGCACTTGGTGCAGCGATCACGGTGATACTGAGCCAGTATCTTGACCAGATGCTCAATTCCTTCATGCGGGATGCCTATGATGTGGTCAAGCGCCGCACAGATGTGGTACGTCTCGGCACACGAGTCATCAGCGGCGTGGGCTTTCTGGCTGCCGGAACGATTATTGTCACCGGCAAGCAGGAGGTCAAAGGCTTGACCACAGCAGCGGGACTATGGGCTTCGGCTTGCATGGGGCTTGCTGTGGGCGCAGGCTTTATCGAATGTGTGCTTGTGAGCTTTTTGCTTATCATCCTCAGCATCCGTGTCCTCCCCGCTATTGAGACACTAATCCTGAACCGTTCCCGCAACATGCTTCTGTACGTGGAGACAGAGAATATTCTACAGTTATCAGCCATCATCAATTATATTAAGCGTGAAGATATCCGTATCTTTTCTCTCGAAATCAACCGCGATAGTCCTGAACCGATTGAAGGTGTGTCGGCGGTACTGAATATTCGTTTGCCGATCCATCTTTATCACGCGGAGCTTGTGGCGGCACTGTCCACGCTCAACGGCGTCATCAGTATAGATGAAATCTAAAGGAGTGAGGTACGATGCTGCATTGCTTTGATTTTATTCGTGAAATGAATTTGCTGGCAATTACGGCTCGACTGGTACTGGCTGTAATCTGCGGCGGGGTGATCGGCCTTGAACGTGAGGTGCGGCGGCGCTCTGCCGGGTTTCGCACGCACATCCTGATCTGCATGGGCTCTGCCATTACGATCCTGACCAATCTGTATCTCTATCAGGTCATGCACCTGTATACAGATATCTCACGTATGGGCGCGCAGGTTATTGCAGGTGTCAGCTTTGTCGGTGCCGGAACGATTATTGTCACACGCAGGCATCGTGTCAAGGGCCTGACCACTGCGGCAGGGCTCTGGACGGCGTCAATCATCGGCCTTGCCTGCGGCGCGGGCTATGCCGAGTGCGCGATCTTTGCAACGCTTATGGTAATGCTGGCAGAGCTGGTGCTGATTCGTGTCGAGTATCGCTATGTAAAGCTAAACCGAGATGTGAACATCTACGTGGAATACAGTCTGCCCATCACGGTTCAGCGTCTCGTACGTCTTCTGCGAACAGAGAAGATCCCGATGAACGATATGGAGGTTAACCGCATCGCAGATGGAGAGGGCGGCTATCACTACAGCGCCATTCTGACTATCCAGATTGCTCGAGAGGAACTGGAGCAGAAGATTATCCACCAGTTTGAGCAGACCGACGGAGTATTAGCCGTAGAAAAGCTGTAATAATGAAAAATGGCGGCGGTACTGAAAAGTACTGCCGCTTCTTACGTTATCTGTCAAATGCCGGATTCACGGTATAAAAGTTATTTTCATTCATCTTATCGGTTGCCAGGCGCAGTGCTTCACCGAAGCGTTGATAGTGTACGACCTCACGTTCACGCAGGTAGCGCATGACATTGTTGACATCAGGATCATCCGACAGTCGCAGAATATTGTCATAGGTTACACGTGCTTTCTGCTCAGCTGCAAGGTCTTCGCTCAGATCGGCAATCACGTCGCCCTTAACCTGCATGGATCCGGCACTCCACGGAAAACCGGACGCAGCTGTGGGATAGACACCTGCCGTATGGTCAACAAAATAGGCGTCAAACCCGGCTTTCTTTACCTCGTCGATCGTCATATCCCGCGTAAGCTGATGCACCACGGCTCCGATCATCTCCAGATGTCCCAGTTCCTCTGTGCCGATGTCAGTCAACAAGCCCTTGAGTTCCGGGTAAGGCATGGCGTAGCGCTGACTCAGATAACGAAGGGAAGCACCTAATTCGCCGTCAGGGCCTCCGGATTGCAAAAACAGATAATATTAGAATGCAAAAAATAATTGGAGCTGGGCGTGGGGTTTATCGTAGACGATATGCGAGAGGACGGAGCGGAGGGCGGCGCTTTTGGCAGATTCTTCGGCGGCGGGATCTTGGAGGAGATCCAGCACAGCGATTACGCGCTTGCGCATGTCGGCGGGAGTGACGGCAGCGGCCTCGGCCTCGGAGCGGGCGGCGGCCTGCTTTGATTTCAGATCCTCAATGCCGGCGGTGAGCTTTGCCTTCTTCCGGGCGTATTCTTCCAGCGTGTCGACCCCGGCCTCGTAGGCCTCCAGCACGCGGCGCAGTTTCAGCTCCTCCACCGCGATCAGATGGTCATAGTCCGGGCCGCCCGGCTTTTTGATCATTTGAGGTGCGAGCGGGAAGACGCCGGAGGCCACACAGTTTTCAAGGCCCGCGATCACAAGGCGGTTTGCTTTGCGGATGCTCAGAGAGTGGGAAACCGTGCAGGAGCCATGGGCGTATTTGTAGCACTGCATGGACGGGCAGGACAGGGCCGCATAGGTGAGCGTGCTGCCGCAGTTGGAGCAGCGAACCAGCCCCTTGAGCATCCAGTCGACTTCCTGATCGTGCCGGGTGTAGGGGAGAGCCGAGGCGCGGCGCTCGAGCTTTTTCTGCACGGCCTCGAAGGTGGCGGCGTCGATAATGGGCTCAAAGCCGCCGTCGATTAGGACCGCGCTGTCGTTGTCAACCTCGCCGCCGTGCACATAGTCGATCTTGCCGTCACGGCTCCAGCGGAATTTTCCGATGTACACCGGATTGCGCAGCATGTACCGGATCCAGCGGTTCGAGGGCAGGGAGCCGCGCCGGGTGCGGACGCCGGCGGCGGAGAGCTCGCGGGTGATGGTGGTGATGCCTTTGCCCGAGAGGTAATCGGCGAAGATCTGCCGCACGGTGTCGGCGTGCTCATTGGGGACATAGGTTTTGCCCTGCACGTCGTAGCCGAAGGCGGGGACAGTGACGATCTCCGCACGGCTGACCTTCTCGGCCATGCCGCGCTTGACCTCGCCGGCGAGGCGGATGCTGTAAAATTCGTCCATCCACTCGATAATGCGCTCGATCAAGCTCCCGAAGGGGGAATCGTCCAGCGGCTCGGAGATCGAGATCACATCCACGCCGAGCTTCGAGAGCATGGATTTGTAGACGATGCTCTCCTCCTGATTTCTCGCAAAGCGGGAATACTTCCAGACCAGAATACAATCAAACGGGTGCGCCTTGTCTTTGGCCAGCGCGATCATGCGCTGGAAGGCAGGGCGCTTTTTTGCGCTCCGGCCGGAGACACCGTCCTCCACAAAGACAAACTCCTGCGGCACGTCCATGTCGTGGGCGGCGGCATAGTCCCGAATCAGCTTGAGCTGGGAGTCAAGGGAGTATTCGTCCTGGCGCTCGGTGGACACGCGGACATAGGCCGCGGCGGTTTTCATGGGCTTCACCTCCAATCATTTTTGTAAAATAATAGTTGACACATTTTCCTTAACGTTATAATATAATGATAACAAATATGTTATAGGCGAAGAGGTGAACCCAACCGTGTACGATCTTGCCGTATATGAAACAGAAAGCGGAAGGAAACCGTTTCGAGATTTTCTGGAAACGCTATATAAAGAAGGCAAGGAAACTGAGGCGGCACAAATCAAGGCATATGTTGAGAGACTAAGACTTCACGGAATGGGAATAAATAATTATTATCCAAGGACAATAAGAAAAGTATCAAAAAAGGGAATTTGGGAGTTACACCCGAAAGGAAACAGGGTTTTCTTTTTTCACTTTGATGATAAACGTATCGTGTTGCTCCATGGCTATCAAAAGAAAAGCCAGAAAGCACCGCATTCGCAGATAGAGCAGGCAGAGAATGAAATGAACGATTATAAAAGGAGGAACTGAAATGAACACAGTCAATGCATTTGACGAAGTGTGGGATGATCTAAAAGCCTCCGGTGAAAAAGAAAAACAATTCTATGAAGCCGCAGAGGAAACGGCACGGATCATCAACGAGCTTTCAGAGGAGAGAATACGCAGAGGTCTTTCTCAGAGGGAACTTGCAGAAATGAGCGGGCTTAAACAGTCTGCTATTGCAAGAATGGAATCCTTGCAGAGCACACCGAGACTTGATACTCTTGTAAGGGTTGCAAATGCTCTGAATGTAAAGCTGGAACTTGCAAAAGAATCACCAAACTGTTCTGTGATTATTGACTTTTCAGCCTACAAATCAGGAGAATATGTATATGGTAATTATGTTTCGTCCACTACTCTAAGGATTTCGTGAAAGGAAATATGATATGACAACACAAGTCAATATGCAGCTGGTTACAAATGAGATAAGTGTACGAAACAATCAATTACCACCGGGAACGTTTAATATTAACCCGAGATTCAGAAGGAACATTGGGATTATTGATGAAACACATTCCTTTACTCAGCTTGTAGTTGAAATAAAGAACAGTGCAGAAAACCCGTTCCCTGTAGACATCACGGCAGATTTGACAGCGGTTTTTGATATCAGCACCATACCACAGGAAAAACTTGAGGACTTTCTTAAACATCAGGCGGTTCATATCTTAATGCCGTATATCAGAGGAATGATATCCTCCGTTACTGCAAATGCCCTGATGGTGCCAATTGTACTGCCAGTATACGATGCGGAGCAACTGTTTCAGGATTGACTATTTTCATACCGCCCCATCTGGGGCGGTTTTATTTACCCCGGGTGCTTTGGCATCCGGGGCTTTTTGCGTTTTACGGCTTGCAGCGGCCGCAGGGCTTGTAGCCCTGGGCGATCACTTCGTCACGGGAGCCGGTGAAGTAGCTTGTGTTTTCCGGCTTCATATCACCGACACTTGAGCAGGAGGGATAATGAAACTTATGTGTGTTTGTGTTCAGTACATAATCGGTACCGGAGGAAGTGACATTTGCAACGGCGGCAGCCGCCTTTGTAAGAACGCCGGAAGAGGAAGACTTTTCGGCAGCGCCATCTTTATACCCGACGCTGTAGCCAAAATCATACATGGCGAGCATGTCTTCCTTGGTGTATGTCTGGTTATCGTCAAGCTGTGACAGATCCGTATACCTGACAGCGGCCGAGGCAAAAGGGGAAAGAGCAAACACGGAGATCAGGAGTAGCGCGATGAACAAAAGGAGAATAGAAAACTTGCGTTTCATAAATTGGTCCTCACAATGATATGTAAAAATCAGAATTTTATTTTAATTGCTGCCGGGATTGCAGATGTTACAGGGACGGTAGCCGCCGGCGATGAGATCGTCATACATGCCGTTATACTCGGAGCGCCAGTGCTCATAGAGCTGCGGGGCATACTGGCAATCCGTCGTGTGGATCACCTTGCTGTAGAGGTTCAGGACATAATTCCCGTATGTTTCCGATGTCTCAGAGGAGCGGACGCGCCTGGTCGGATCGGGGATCTCACCGCCGGGCGGGGTATCCGCCACCACGTCATACACCAGGGCGCCGTGCTCGGCCACGGCGAAAACCTGACCGAAATCTTCGCAGTTGACAAGGCGAACAGTGACGGCATACTCGTCATGGCCATGATTATCTACCTGCCCCTGCATATCGTCGCACAGCTCGCAAATCTCAGCGGTGTTTGTGTTCCAGCGCTGCAAGTAATCCCGGGAGCGCAGAGCCGTATTGACAGCAACAGCATCAAAGCCGTCAATCC
>JBGUQD010000201.1:0-5486 GCA_045130755.1 Candidatus Limivicinus sp.
CAGCGAACCAGGTTGGAGGCTTCGGGCACGTCACGCTGCAGGTGGATGGCGTCGAACATGCACCTCGTGGTGCACAGGCCGCAGCCAATGCAGCGGTTCGGATCGACGACGCTCACGCCGCAGCCGAGGCAGCGGCTGGTCTCAGCCTTGATCTGCTCTTCGGTGAAGGTGAGGCGGTCATGCTCGAAGGAGCGGGCCTTGCTCGCGTCGTGCAGGATGGGCTGGCGGGCCGGGCGGTCAAAGCTGTCCACGCCGAGGACGATGTCGTCCTTGTTGAGCTCATAGAACTCGCGCAGATTGCGGCCGCGGGTCAGGCTCTGGCCGTCGTTGACGAAGCGGTGCAGGGACTCGGCACCCTCGCGGCCGGCGGCAATGGCGTCGATGGCAAACTTCGGGCCGGTGTACACGTCGCCGCCGACGAAGATGTCCTTCTGCTCGGTCTGGTAGGTGACGGCGTCGGCGAGAGCGTTGCCCTTCTTGCCGGTCTTGAGCGCGCCCACATCCAGGCCGCCCCAGTCAATGACCTGACCGACGGCGGAGAGAACGGAGTCAACCTCGATGGTCTCAAACTTGCCGGTGCCGACGGGGGAGCGGCGGCCCTTTTCATCGGGCTCGCCCAGTTCCATGAGCTCGACCTTGAGGCCGGTGACTTTTCCGTCCGCGCCGATGATCTCGGCGGGAGCATTGAGGAAGCAGAACTTCACACCCTCGGCCCTGGCCTCGGCAATCTCTTCCTTGTCGGCGGGCATCTCAGCCTCGCTGCGGCGGTAGATGACATAGGTTTCGGCGCCGAGGCGGACAGCCGTGCGGCACACGTCCATGGCGACATTGCCGCCGCCGATGACGGCGCACTTCTTGCCGACTGCGGGCTTTTTGCCGAGGTTGACCTCACGCAGGAAGTCCACGCCGCCGTAAACGCCCTCGAGTTCCTCGCCGGGGATATTGAGCTTGGAGCTCTTCTGTGCGCCGATGGCGACATAGAAGCCCTTGTAGCCCTCGTCACGCAGCTGCTGGATGGTGATGTCTTTGCCGATCTCGGTGTTCATCTGGAACTTCACGCCCATCTTCTCAAGCACCGCGATCTCACCCTGCAGGGCTTTGCGGTCGAGACGGTAGGAGGGGATACCCATGACGAGCATGCCGCCGGGGGCGGGGTTGCGGTCAAAGACGGTGACGTTTTCGTAACCCATGCGGGCGAGGTAATAAGCACAGCTCAGGCCGGCAGGGCCCGCGCCGATGATGGCGACCTTCTGGTCGTAGCCCTTGTCGATGGGACGGCGGTAGAGGCGCTCGGGGACGTAGGGCTCGTCGCTCTTGAGGTCCTGTTCGGCGATGAACTTCTTGATCTCGTCGATGGCGACGGCCTTGTCGATCTTGCCGCGGGTGCAGGCGTCCTCACATCTCCGGTTGCAGACATAGCCGCAGACGGAGGGGAAGGGGTTATCCTGCTTGATGAGCTTGAGGGCGTCGAGATAGCGGCCCTCTTTGGCGAGCTTGATGTAGCCCTGGATGGCGATGTGGGCGGGGCAGGCGGTCTTGCAGGGCGCGGTGCCGGACTCATGGCAGTTCTTGCGGTTATCGAAGACGTAGTTGGGATTCCACTTGTCCTCGCCCCACTTGAGGCCGTGCGGCAGCTCCTGCTTCGGGTACTCGACCTCACCTGCTTTGGTACAGAGCTTCTGGCCCAGCTTCACGGCGCCGGCGGGACATACCTCGACGCACTTGCCGCAGGCCACGCAGTTTTCCTTGTCCACATGGGCACGGTAGGCGGAGGCGGAGAGGTTCGGGGTGTTGAAGTACTGGCTGGTGCGCAGGGCAAAGCAGACGCCCAGGTCGCAGTTGCAGAGACCGAAGATCTTCTCCTTGCCGTCGATGTTGGTGGTCTGGTGGACGTAGCCGTTTTCCTCGGAGCGCTTGCAGATCTGCAGAGCTTCTTCCTTGGTGATGGGACGGCCCTTGCCGGTTTCGATAAGGTAGGTGGCAAAGTCGCCGAGGCCGATGCAGCAGTCGTCCTGAATCTCGCCGGAGCCCTCGCCGTACAGACGGCGGGCGTTGCGGCAGGAGCAGTAGCCGACAGAGAGCTGGCCGTCGTACTTATCCAGCCAGTGGGAGATATGCTCGATGGAGGCGGAGACGCTCTTGGCGGGGATGGCGCTCTCCACGGGGATGACGTGCATGCCGATGCCGTCGCCGCCGGGAGGGATCAGATGGGTCTTGCCGGCCAGCGGCAGGAAGGTCATCTTGTCAAAGGAATCGGCAAGTTCGGGATATTTCTCGACCTGCCAGAGGACCATGTTGGTCATTTCAGCGATGCCGGGGACGAAGAGCTGAACGTACCACTGTTTTTCGTGCGCGGGGTTTTCCCAGTGATATTCCACAATGCCGTGGTTTGCAGCGTCCGTGAGCAGTTCTTCGATCTTCGCCTCGGATTTGCCGGTGAGCTTTGCAATCTCGGCGGTGGTCTTGGGCTTTCTGAGGCCCATCTTCAGCATGACCTCCGCAATCTCGTCGCTGGAACATGCGCGGTCAAGAATGATGTACTCGGGGTCATTTTCGGTCAGTCTCTTGATGCCGAACTTATAGGGAAGGCGGTCGGTAATCATTTTGCCAAGGTCGAACAGAATCTCTCTTGCCATGTAAAGTCTCCTTTCGGGCTGTATGTTGAAAAGTGTGAAAGCCATTATACTGCTTTTTATCAGATTATCATAAATATAGTACAATTTCAACCGTATTTCTTGCTGTTTTAGACAGTTCTACAAAACTGTCCGAATCGCAAAAACACACTTGTCTTTTTACGGCGGACGGGGTACAATATCAAATACGAAAAGGAGGGGAGCGAATGCTGGATCAATATCTCATCATCCACAAGAGCATTCTGCCCGAGTATTATGAAAAGGTCATCGAGGCGCGCAGGCTCATCGAGACCGGCAAAATCAAGGACGTGAGCCAGGCCGTGCGCGAGGTGGGCATCTCGCGCAGCACCTATTACAAATACAAGGACTTCATCCTGGAGCCCACCGAGATCTCCGGCGGGCGCAAGGCGGTGCTGTCCATGATGCTCAACCATGAGCAGGGCATCCTGAGCGCCCTGCTGCAGCGCATCTGCGAGGCGCGGGCCAATGTGCTCACCATCACGCAGAGTCTGCCGATCCGCGACCGGGCCGGCGTCACCATCTCCCTCGACGTCAGCGAGGTCGACGGCAGCATGGAGGACTTCGTTGCAAAGCTCGCCGAAGTACCCGGCGTGGAGCAGGTGCGCGTGCTGGCAGTAGAATAAAGAAAAGGCCGCAGATACTGCGGCTTTTTTCATATAAGGAGAATCGCCATGGCAATCAAGCGCGACAAAAAACAGATACGGGATATCCTGACGCTCATCGGGCAGTTTGACGAGGCGCTGGCCGAGATCGCCTCCCAGCCGATGAAGATCCAGGAAGCTGCCGCAAATGCATTCAAAAACCTCACGGAGGCGGAACTGTCGCGCGTTCTGCGCGGAATGGACGTGGAAAATGTCAACCGCGACAAGCTCGGCATCCGCGTGGCGAGCCTGCGCAGTGCCGGGATCGTAAACATGGAGCAGCTCAGCTCCCTGACGCTGGATCAGATCAACGCCGTCAAGGGCATCGGGGACGAGGCCGCGTGCCTCATCTACACCCTTGCCGGCCGCATCCGTCAGGAGACAGCGGCGGGGCTCAAGGTGCGCGTGAGCCCGGACGAGCGCTCCGAGGCCGCCTCCTCGCTCCTGCTCACGGCCCGCGCCGCCATGCAGACGGCAAAGGCTTCCGGGGACGCCCAGGCCATATGGGACGAATATCACGAGTCCGTGACGGCGGCCTGCCTTGACGCAAAACCCGCCGCCGGAACCCTGCGCTGGCTCCTCCTGCCGGGAGAGAAGAAACAGCGTGCCGTCGACGCGGCGCTCTATCTCTATGACCTTCTCGCCGGTGATTACGGCGAGCGGGTCCGCGCCGTGATGGATGCCTATGACGCACGCGAGCTTCTGGACGCGGAGTCGGTCTGGGAGGATTTCAGAAAACACAGCGCTGCCTACTACGCCGAGTTCGACCGGCTCGACCGCATGGTCGGCACACTTGTGGACAACAGCTACAGCGGCCTGCCGGAGGAGCTTGTGCGGCAGGTGGAGATGCAGCCGATCTACACCGACGGCCTGCACGCGACCCTGCGCTCCTATCAGGAGTTCGGCACCCGCTACATCCTGCGGCAGGGGAACGTCCTGCTCGGCGACGAGATGGGCCTCGGCAAGACCGTGCAGGCCATCGCTGCCATGGTATCGCTCAAGGCCATGGGCGGCACACATTTCATGGTGGTCTGCCCGGCGAGCGTGCTGGTCAACTGGTGCCGGGAGATCAAACAGTTCAGCGAGCTTCCCGTCGTCCCGATCCGCGGCGGCGATCAGGGGGCTGTGCGCAAATGGACGGAGCAGGGCGGCGTTGCGGTCACGACGTACGAATCCATCAGCCGCTTTGCCCTGCCGGAGAGCTTTCGCTTTTCCCTGCTGGTGGCGGATGAGGCGCACTATGCCAAAAACCCGGCGGCGCGGCGCACCCAGGCCCTGCTGATCCTGCGAAGGAGAGCGGAGCGGGTGCTCTTCATGACGGGCACGCCGCTGGAAAACAAGGTGGATGAGATGTGCTTTCTCGTCTCCTGTCTCAGAAGCGACATCGCGGGCCAGATCCGGGAGATGAAATACATCTCTTCCGCCCCGCAGTTTCGGGAAAAGCTGGCTCCGGTGTACCTGCGCCGCACGAGGGACAATGTGCTCTCCGAGCTGCCGGAGCTCATCGAAAAGGAAGAGTGGTGCGAGATGGGCCTTCAGGAGTGGAAGGCCTACACCCTCTCGGTGGCAACGGAAAACTTCATGGCCATGCGTCAGGTATCCTGGGACGTGGATCTCAAGCATTCCTCCAAGGCAAAGCGTCTTCTGGAGCTGTGCATTGATGCGAAGGAGGACGGGCGCAAGATCATCGTCTTCACCTACTTCCGCGAGACGATCCGGGCGGTGCAGAAGCTGCTGGGCACGCGCGCGCTCGAACCCATCACCGGCAGCGTGAGCCCCGTGCGGCGGCAGGAGATCGTCGACGCCTTCACCGCTGCCGAGGACGGCACGGTGCTCATCTGCCAGGTTCAGGCCGGCGGCACGGGCCTCAACATCCAGGCCGCCAGCGTCATCATCTTCTGCGAGCCGCAGATCAAGCCCTCCATCGAGAATCAGGCCGTCTCCCGCGCCTACCGTATGGGCCAGCTTCGGAGCGTGATGGTGCACCGCCTTCTCTGCGACAACACCGTGGACGAGCGCATCCTGGAGCTGCTGCGGGAGAAGCAGGATGTCTTCGACTCCTTTGCCGAGGAATCTACCGTCGGCAGCGAATACCTGCGCGCGGAAAAGAGCGTCACCGCCGCCATTATCGAGATGGAGAAGGAGCGCCTTGCTTCGGAAAACCCGCCGGAGGAAGCGTAACAAGGCAGGG
>JBGUQD010000202.1:0-4487 GCA_045130755.1 Candidatus Limivicinus sp.
TAAGACCGACCGGATCGACGCACGGACGATTGCATCTATGCTCATGTCTGATGTGGACCTCAAGTCCTACACAGACACAGCATACCACAACGAAGAGCTAAAGTCACTTACAAGATACAGATTTGACAAGGTAAAGGAGAGAGCAAAGCTCAAGCAATCCATTTCCCGTCTGGTCAACATCCTGTTCCCAGAGCTGGAAACGTTGGTGCCGACACTGCATATGGCGTCTGTTTATGCCATGCTCAGCGAGTTTCCCGGCGCCAGGCGGATTGCTGAGGCTCATTTGACCCACTTCAAGGCTATCCTATCCGACGCCTCAAAAGGCCGCTATGATCGGGACAAGGCTCTTGAGATCCGTGAGGCTGCTAGGCGCTCCATCGGCTCCACTATGCCTGCCAAGTCTCTTGAGCTTCAGCACACCATCCGTTTGATCCGCGAACTGGATAAGGAGATTGACGAGATCGAAGCTGCCATCAAGGGAATCATTGACGAGATGGCTCCGCCGATCCTCACCATCCCGGGCATCAGCTACCGCATGGGCGCTATGATCCTGGCTGAGATCGGTGACTTCTCTCGTTTCGACTCTCCGGACAAGCTGCTGGCCTACGCCGGCCTTTCTCCCTCAACTTACGAATCTGGGAAATTCGTAGCCACCGGCGGTTATGCCCACATGGAAAAGCGAGGCTCGCGCT
The DNA here is from genome assembly GCA_045130755.1 of Candidatus Limivicinus sp. Classification (GTDB taxonomy): domain Bacteria; phylum Bacillota; class Clostridia; order Oscillospirales; family Oscillospiraceae; genus Limivicinus. Next base: position 693 of record JBGUQD010000202.1, read on the forward strand.
ATCTACGCTACGCCCTATTCAACGCCGCAAAATACGTCTGTATCTGGGAACCATCCTTTGCTGCATACCTTGCTAAAAAACGAGCCGAGGGCAAGCACTACAATGTTGCCATCTCTCATGCTTCCAAGAAGCTCGTGCGTCTTATCTTTGCACTACAGACTTCAGGCAGGGCTTTCCAGCCTGCCTAACACCTCACTCCATACTGTTCAGAGCGCCTGCCGGACGCTCCGGTTTTTATACCCTTTTTGCAGCTATTACCAATTCACAACTTTCTTCATTTTGGGGATTGACTTTTAATAGTTAGTCTCCTTCTTACTTTCGGTTTCAGCGTAACCGATCTCTCCTATTTGTATAGCACTTGCACACGGTTTTGTCAACCTTTTGTACAAAATTATCTCCTATAATCTGGCAATTTACTCGTGGATTCCGGCATAATGCATAAATATGAATTGATTATTTTGGCATTGTGTGCTATAATAAACTTCAATACGTCAAAATCAGGAAACAGGAGATCTGTATGGACATTTTTGAGATCATCGGCCCCATCATGGTCGGCCCTTCCAGCTCACACACTGCCGGTGCGGTGCGCATCGGGCTGGTTGCCCGCAAATTGCTGGCACGCCCGCCCATCCGTGCCGAGCTGCTTCTGCACGGCTCCTTCGCCGCCACCGGCCGCGGCCACGGGACGGACCGCGCCCTCGTGGCCGGGCTTCTCGGCTTTGAGCCGGACGATACCCGCATCCCCGACAGCTTTGCTTACGCCAAAGAGGCCGGTCTGGATTTTCATTTCGATACGGTGCAGCTTCGCGACGCCCACCCCAACAGCGTCCTGCTCCGCCTGTGGGCAGAGCCCGACGGAAAGCCGATGGAGGTCGTCGGCGCGTCCATTGGCGGCGGGCGCATCGAAATCCGGGAATTCAACGGCATCAAGCTCCGCTTTTCCGCCGAGGCGCCGACGCTGATCGTCAAAAACCGGGACAATCCCGGCAGCGTTGCGGACGTCTCCTACCTCATCTCCCGCCGCAACATCAATATTGCAACTTTCCAGGTCAACCGCAGCTCAAGGGGCGGCGAGGCGGTCATGGTCATCGAATGTGACACCCCGATCCGTCAGGAGCTCATTACCGCGATCCGCTCCATGCCCGACATCGTTGACGCTGTCGGCATTAACCCCTGAGGAGGTGCGCCATGATTTTTGCTTCTGTCACAAATCTTCTTGCCGCCGCTGAAAAGAGCGGCCTTCCCATGTGGGAATGCATCCTGCGCCACAGCGCGGAGGAGAGCGGCATCGACCCCGCCGCTTCCCGCGCCCGCATGCACAAATGCCTCAACGCCATGCGCGAGGCGGACGCCTCCTATGACCCAAAGCAGTGTTCCCGAAGCGCACTGGTGGGAGGGCAGGCGGAAAAAATGCGCCTGCAGGTTGAAGCGGGCCGCTCCATCAGCGGGGAGTTTATCGGCCGGATTCTGGCCGGGGCCCTGCGCATGGGCGAGTGCAACGCCTGTATGCACCGTATTGTCGCGGCACCCACGGCAGGCGCCTGCGGCGTCCTGCCGGCCGTGCTGTTGCCCTATGCGGAAAAGTACGGTACGCCGGACGAGGAACTGGTAAACGCTCTCTACATTGCCTCCGGTTTCGGCTGCGTCATCGCGCAGCGGGCGTCCATCTCCGGCGCGGAGGCCGGTTGCCAGGCGGAAATCGGCAGCGCCTCAGCCATGGCCGCGGCGGCGCTGGTTTACCTGCACGGCGGCACGCCGGAGCAGATGGCAAACGCGGTGGCGATCGCCCTCAAGAATATCATGGGTCTGGCCTGCGATCCGGTGGCAGGGCTGGTGGAAGTCCCCTGTGTCAAGCGCAATGCTATCGGCGCCATGAACGCCCTCACCGCGGCGGAGCTGGCGCTGGCCGGAATCAGCTCGGCCATTCCTGCTGACGAGGTAATCGACGCCATGCGGCAGGTTGGGCTCAGCCTGCCCGGCACCCTGCGGGAAACTGGGAAGGGAGGTATCGCCGCGACACCGACCGCGATGCGTTTTGCGGCGTCCTTCTTCGGCTGATTCTTTGGCTTCGATGGCAAGGTCCGCATCATCGGCCCGGGAAAACCGCATAGACGTAAAAAGGCCGGTCCCGGGATGATCCGAGATCGGCCTTTTTACGTGAAAAAGCCCAGAAGTACTGGTTTTTTGGCAAAAAGAAAAGTACTCTGATTCTATTAAAATCAGAGTACTTTCTTTTTTTCACTGTGACGCTTCTGTGATGATCCCCGTGCTATACTGCGCTCGTAAACAAAAAACAGAGGCCGACAGGCCCAATCAATTCAAATAAAATGAAAAGGAGATTATTACAATGACAGTTCAAAGCAGCAAGAGCCTTCTGAAAGTTCTCGGAATCGTCGATATCGTTATGGGAGCACTGCTGCTCCTCTTCAGCACCCTCACTCTCGCGGGCGGTGGCCTTCTGGCTTCCGGGGTCGTGCCTATGGATCAGGTCGAAGCCGGCGCGTCTGGTTCCCTCGTGCTTGTCGTCGGTGGCGCGATGCTCCTCCTTGGTGGCTTCTCCCTCGCGGAGGGAATTCTTTCCCGCCGTGCAGCGAATGATCCGACCAAAGCACAGCCCGCATTTGTCTTCGCCATCATCAGCCTGGTGCTCGCATCCGTCAGCCTGATCAGCGCGATCGTCGGCGGCGGCTCTCTGGTCTCCGGTATCACGGGCGTGGTCATCAATGTCCTGCTTGTCATGGCAGCCAATACCCTGAGAAAAGAAGGAGCAAGCGAAGCTCTGGCGGCTTAAGCTCCGATCAATCAACTTCATAAAAAGAATCGCCGGCCCGAAACGTGAGTGACTCCGTTTCGGGCTGCTGCTTTTTCTTGCGCCTGCTCTACTGTTCGACTTCTATCCCGTTCGCAGACTTGAACACCAGCTTCCCGTCAGGTTTCACGAGCACGGTGTCGATGACGGCTAGCCAGGTGCTTTCATCGAACTCCGTCAGCTCGCCGTGCTGCTGCTTCAAAGCCCGCAGGAAAATCTCGAACCGCTTGACCCGTCCCTGTCGGATGAGCTTTTCTTCTTCAAGCGCTTCGACCTTAGCTTGCAGCTCCTGATAGCGGGCATCGTACTCTCGACACTTGGCAGTGAAAGCATCCGTGTCCTGGGCCGTTTTGGCGTTCTCAGCGACCCATTTCTGTATCAGCCCGGTGACCACGGCCAGCTCGTCTTCCAGCCGATTGAGTTGGGCATCAATATCGGAGCAGTTTGTGTATCGATCCATGACGAACCGGCAGTTCCGGATCAGTTCATCACGAATTAATTCTGCACACAATAAAAACCGCAGAATATCTATCCCTCTCTTAAAAAATGCCCTACCGGCGATTGACATGTCCACAGTTCGGGATTCAAACGATTGCGTGTGTCCACTTTCCGGGGAGCGGCCATAAAACGAAAATCCAACGAACACCCATAAAACCAACGAACCCGGGAAAAAACCAATGAACTTACCCATAAAACCAACGAACCCAAGGAAAAACTCAACGAACCCAGATTTTACCAAGCGTGTTTGAAAACCGCATAAACGCAAAAAAGGCCGGTCCCGGGATGATCCGAGATCGGCCTTAAAACGCTGAAAAGCTTGATTTTACTGGGGTTTTTGAGAAAAAGAAAAGTACTCTGATTCTATTAGAATCAGAGTACTTTTATGGCGCAGAAGGAGGGATTTGAACCCTCGCGCCGGGTCTAAACCGGCCTACTCCCTTAGCAGGGGAGCCCCTTCGGCCTCTTGGGTACTTCTGCACACGATG
>JBGUQD010000203.1:0-13038 GCA_045130755.1 Candidatus Limivicinus sp.
AAACATGCAGTGCTGTGCATGGATTTTCTGTATATCCTGTGATATCATACGAGCGGAACATGCGCCCGGAGTGTGAACACCGGGCGCATGGAAGAAGCAAGGAGGATATGACAATGACCGAAAAAGAGAAGATGCTATCAGGGCAGCTTTACGATCCCACCGATCCCGAGCTTGTCCAGCTGCGGGAAAAGGCGCACATCCTCAGCAAGCGCTACAACGACACGGTGGAGACGCAGGAGGATGAGCGCGAGGAGATCATGCGCGCCCTTGCTCCTTTAGCTGCGGAATCCGCGTACCTGCAGGGCCCGGTGCAGTTCGACTACGGCTGTTTCACAAGCTTCGGCGAAAACTTCTACGCAAACTTTAACTTCACCTGTCTGGACTGCGCGCCGGTAAAAATCGGAGACAACGTCTTCATGGGGCCGAACGTGTCTATTCTGACGCCGATGCATCCTCTGCGCTGGCAGGATCGGAATCTCTATACCAAGCCCGACGGCAGCATGACCGACAGGGAATACGCGAAGCCCGTCACAATCGAAGATAATTGCTGGCTCGGCGGCAATGTCACCGTCTGCGGTGGTGTAACTATCGGATCTGGCAGCGTGATCGGCGCGGGCAGCGTCGTCTCAAAGGATATCCCCGCCGGTGTTCTGGCAGCGGGTGTCCCCTGCCGCGTGATACGCGAGATCACGGACGAGGACCGCATGTAATCAGCTCTTGCGAAAGCGTGTGAGAAATTCCGCCGTCTCGGGCCGGGTCGGATTGGTGAAGATCTGCTCGGGGCTTCCCTGCTCGCAGATGACGCCGCCGTTCATGTATACGACACGGTGGCTCACGTCCCGGGCAAAGGCCATCTCATGCGTGACCACCAGCATGGTCATGCCGCTTTCCGCCAGAGCCTTCATGGCGGTGAGCACCTCGCCCACCATCTCGGGGTCGAGAGCGGAGGTGGGCTCGTCAAAGAGCAGAACCTCCGGGTCCATGGCCATGGCGCGGGCAATGGCCACGCGCTGCTTCTGCCCGCCGGAGATCTGCCGGGGCCGGGCGTTGATGTAGGGCGCCATGCCGACCTTCTCCAGATACTCCATGGCGTGGATGCGGGCCTCTTCGCGATTGCGGCCCAGGACGCGCACCTGTCCGACGATGCAGTTTTCCAGTACGGTCATATTGTTGAAGAGATTGAAGGACTGGAACACCATGCCCACATGGGCGCGGTAAGCGGGAGCGTTGGTCCCGCGGGCCAGCACGTTTTTGCCGTGGTAGAGGATCTCGCCCGAGGTGGGGGTCTCCAGAAGGTTTATGCAGCGAAGCAGCGTCGACTTGCCGGAGCCGGAGGCGCCGATGATGCTGATGACATCGCCCGCCTGGACGGTGAAGTCGATGTCCTTCAGGACAAGATTCGTGCCGAAGGTCTTCGAAAGATGATTGATTTGTAAAATGCTCTCGCCCATTTCAGCGCCCTCCCTTCTGTGCATTGTGGCTTTCACGCCGCTGCTCGGCGAGCTGGCCCTCGCGTTCGGCGGCCTCGCGCTCGATCTGGCGCCGGAGCGCCTCGCGCTGCATGCTCTTGACCGATTCGGGGCTGCGCTCGTCGAAGGGGCTGCGCTTGTCGGGGTAACTGTAGGTGCCCGCCGTCATGGTCAGCTGATCGACCTGCACCAGCTCGTAGCTGGAAGATCCGTCCAGCTTCTTTTCCACCCAGCGCAGGAGGAAGGAGGCGATCAGCGTCATGGTGAGATAACCCGCCATTTCAACGCTTGCCGACGGGAAGTACAGATAGCTTGCGCCGACGGCCGCGCGGTGGGCCGAGAAGAAGTCGGGGAACCCGATGATGAACATTACAGAGGTGTCCTTGACGTTGATGATGAAGTTGTTGCCGATCTGGGGCATGATGTTTCGCAGGGCCTGGGGAAGGATCACATAGAGCATGGTCTGCACATGGGACATGCCGATGGCCTTGGCGCCCTCGGTCTGACCGGGGTCGACGGAGATGATGCCGCCGCGCACGGACTCGGCCATGTAAGCGCCGGTGTTGATGGAGACGACCACGATCGCCGCCGCCCACACGGAGGTGAACTTCACGCTGTTGTTGGAGAAATAGGGCAGGCCGTAGTAGAGGAACACCGCCTGCAGCACCATGGGTGTGCCGCGGAAGACCTCAACATACACGCGGATGATCACGCGCACCAGGCCGAGGAAAAAGCGCTTGACCGGGTGGTCCGCTTTGCTGTAGGGAATGGTGTTCAGAATGCCGCAGACAAAGCCGATCACGCAGCCGATCAAAGTGCCGACCAGCGCGAGGATGAGGGTGTTTTCGATGCCGCTTAAGTAGGAACTGCCGTATTTTGTCCAGAGCTTGACGATATCCGCGCCAAGCTGTGCAAACTTGTTCATATGGGTCTCCTTACCTGAAAGAAGCCGCGAGAAGCGAAAATTCTCGCGGCCTCTGTATTATTTCCGGGGAAATGCGGGACGATGATCAATCCTCGCTCAGGGGCTGGATCTCGATGGCGTGGGCCATGAGCTCGTTGAAGTCCTCGACGGTCATGGTGCTCAGCACACTGTCGATGGCCTCGCGCAGGACGGTGTTGCCCTTCATCATGGAGATGCCGATGTTCACGTTCTCCGCACGCTCCTGCTCGGTGAACTGGAAGTCGCCGTCGGTGCCGGAGAAGTCAAGGATGACCATGTCGGGATAGGCCGCCACAGCGCCCTGAGCAGTGGGCATATCGGTGCAGACGAAGTCGACCATGCCGGTCTCGAGCGCCATGAGCATGGCGGGAGCGGTCTCGGCGGCGGTCATAATGTTGGCACCCTGGATCTGGGGCAGGCAGGTATCATACCAGATGGTGGCGATCTGCGCGGTGCAGGAACCGCCGGAGAGATCGGCCAGGCCCTTGGCATTGGCGTAGGGGCTGTCAGCCTTGGTCAGGCAGACGATGGTGGCGTAGAAGTAGGGGCCCGCGAAGTCGACCTGCTCGGCGCGCTCGGCGGTCATGGACTGACCGGCGATGACCGCATCAAGATTGCCGGCCTGGACACCGGGGACAAGAGAGTCCCAGTCGGACTGTCTGAGCTCGAGCTGCCAGCCGTTGGCCTCGCAGATCTTCTGGGCGATCATGACATCGTAGCCGTTTGCGTAGGATCCGGGGACATTCGCGATGGGGACGGCGCCGTTGGAGTCATCGCTCTGGGTCCAGTTATAGGGGGCATAGGCACATTCCATGGCGATGGTGAGGACGCCGTCCTCCACGCCGCTGGGGACGCCGTCGGCAAAGGCGGCGGCAGACAGGCTCAGCATCATCAGCATGGCCATAACGATCGCAATGATTCTCCTCATGATAATTCCTTTCTCGGGCTTTATGCCCTCCGGCTGTGCTTCCCCGCCGGTCAGGAAAATGAAAAATGAACCGCTTTGCAAGCGGTCCATGGAAAATCCGTACAGCGTATGCTGTATCCGTGATTTCGATAGCGCTCCACAAAGTCTTGTGACAGTCCATTCAATATTTTTGAATGGCCCAGAGACGGTCAGACAGGCATCCTCACGACTCTTCGGCGAAATCCCCTTTCCTGTACGGCGGCTGCCTGGCCTTGTCGCACAGTACTGATGAATCCCGCGCCTCTATCTAAGCGATTCACTTTGGCTGCATATTAACACAATGCTTTATTACTGTCAACAGATAAAGCGCAAAACAATTTATTTTCGGTAAATCCGAAAAAATAAACAATTTCAGCCCGGTTTTTTTGTAGAAAATGTTGCGTTGATTTGAGCATTCACGCAAGATCACACTTGTCAGCGGGATGTTTCTCTACTATAATAATAGTTAAATACATCTCGGGAGGCATCCACATGTTATACAATGGTTTTCAGAACGAAAAGCTCTCCGCTCTCGGCTTCGGCGCCATGCGCCTGCCTCTGCTCGCTGACGGCAGCATCGACCAGGCGGAGCTTGAGCGCATGGTGGACGCGGCAATGGCGGCCGGCGTCAACTACTACGATACCGCCCATCCCTATCACGGCGGCATGTCCGAGGGCGCGCTGTGCAAGGCGCTCAAGCGTTATCCCCGGGAAAGCTGGAACCTGGCCGACAAGTTCCCCGGGCACCAGAACGTCCCCGGCGTAAAGCCCCTGCAGCCGAAGGACATTTTCGAAGAACAGCTGCAGCGCTGCGGCGTGGACTACTTTGACTTTTATCTGCTGCACAACGTAAACGAAAATTCCATGAGCTACTATGGTCATCCGGAAAACGGCTTTATGGATTATTTCCTTGAGCAGAAGCAGAAGGGCCGCATCCGGCATCTGGGCTTTTCCTGTCACGCCGCACCTGCGGGACTGGAAAAGTTCCTCGATCTTTACGGCGGGCACATGGAATTCTGTCAGATCCAGTTAAACTATGTGGACTGGACGCTGCAGGACGCAAAGCGTAAAGTGGCGATCCTGCGTGAGCGCGGCATTCCCGTCTGGGTCATGGAGCCGGTGCGCGGCGGAAAGCTCGCTGCCTTCGATGAAGAGACCGAAGCGAGCATGCGCTCCCTGCGCCCGGATGAGAGCATCCCGGCCTGGGCCTTCCGCTGGCTGCGCACAGTTCCGCAGCCGACCATGATCCTCAGCGGCATGTCAAGCCTTGCCCAGATGCAGGACAATCTTAAGACCTTCTCGGAGCATAAGCCGCTGAACGATACGGAGCTGCAGCTCATTGAGGCGCTTGGTCTGCGTATCGCCCGGCAAATTCCCTGCACCGGCTGCCGGTACTGCTGCGCCGGCTGCCCGATGGAGCTGGACATCCCCATGCTGATGGGCATGGCAAACGACATGGCCATTACACAAAGCTTCAACGCCGTCTCCCGCTACGCGGCGCTGGACGACAGCAAAAAAGCAAGCGCCTGCATCGGCTGCGGTCAGTGCAGCGCAGCATGCCCCCAGAAGATCGACGTGCCCGAGCAGATGCGCCGTCTGACCCAGGTGATGGCAAATCACAAGAGCTGGGAAGAGATCTGCCGCGAACGCGCCGAGGCGGCGGAGGCGGCCAGAAAGTAGAAATAAAGAAAGCAGGCGCAGGTTTTCGGCCTGCGCCTTGCGATTATTGTTTCAAGATCCTGTCGATCTCCTCGAGATAGATATTTGTTACGATCTCACGGCTGAATTCCCGTTCCATTTTCTCCCGCGCAGCCCGTCCCATCTTTGCCTTTTCTTCATGCGGCAGGCGGATAAAGGTCTCAACCTTTTCGACCATGCTGTCCACATTGCGCACCTTGAAGAGATAGCCGGTCTTCCCTTCCTCGATGCCTTCACGGATGCCGGGGATATCCGAACCGATGCAGGCGCGGCCCATGGCGCTGTGTTCGAGTACGACATTGGTCATGCCCTCGTAATAGCTCGGGTGGATGACCGCATGGGCCTTCTCGATGCAGGGCTTCATATCGAACTGGATGCCGCCGTACTCCACGACGCCGCACTTTTCGAGCTCTTCGATGCGGGGGCGGTAGCTTTCATCGTCATAGTCGCCGTAGATGATGAAGCGCGCGTTGGGGTAATCTGCCTTCACACGCTCGGCGCAGTCGAGGTATTCGCCGATGCCCTTGCCCTTCATGATGCGGGCGACAAAGTTGAAGATGATCTTATCGTCATCTTCCGGGTACGGCTTGAACGGAAACTGTTCAAGGTTCACACCCGAACCGGGGATGCGGCGGTAGTGCACCTTATGGCGCAGGATACCGTTGAGAAGCTCACATTCATGGTCGTTCTGGTACATGAGGCAGGATGCCTTTCTGAGCGCGACGCGGTAGAGCTCCAGAATAAACTTTTCAAGAGCCGACAGTTTATCGCCGTTTTGCATGATGCCGGCAGTGTTCACAATGTAGGGCGTGTGCGTCATCTCACAGGCAAAGCCGCCGTAGACCGAGCACTTGGTCGTGTAGGTAAGCACCAGGTCCGCTTCTGTGTCTTTGATGATGCGGATGTACTGCTTCGTGAGCTTTGCATCGTTCAGGATGCTGGTGCCGCGCCGGTCGATGGGGAGGTCGATGATATGGATGCCGCGCTCACGGAAATACTCCAGCTTCTTTCCGTAAGGGCAGACGATGAAGACCTCGTGTCCCAGCTCGTGAAGCTTCAAAAACAGCTCTGCGCGAAAGTTGTAGGCCACATTGTCCTTGGGAATCAAAATCACAATTTTACTCATAGTCTTATTCCGTCCTCAGCGGGTGTGCAAGTTTGTTGATGAGATAGGTTTTCTCGTTCTGTCCCAGCGCTGCCTCCAGCACACGTGAGCCGATATCGACACACCATGTGGGAACATGCAGCACAAGCTTTGCCCGGCCCGCTTTCTTCTCTGCTTTTATCATATCCGGTGTCCACAGCAGGTCCGGATCCTTGAGGATGCGGATGCTGTTCGTGCATTCGGATGCGCACCAGTCCGCCATGGCTTTCACGGCGCGTTCAATGGACAGCACCTCAAACGCCGTCCCCCTGCCCACCTGATAGGCGAGTGCGGGGTATTTGAGATAATAGCGCTTTTGAATATCCCGCTTGTTCTCCGGGGTGTAGACCGGGCAGAGGCGGAAGATGTCATAATGGTGCAGAAGCTGACATTCCCGCTCGGCCAGGGCCTTGCTCTTTCCGTAGTCGCTCACCGGGGCGACCGGCGTCAACGTGCTCACGGGATACCCGCCGCGATAGAAGCCGTAAACGTCGATGGTGCTGATGAAGAGCATGGGCCGCTCGAAAGCACAGGAAAAGACGTTCTTCGCGCTGTCCACATTGTCGCGCCTGTAGCGCTCCCAGGTCAGATTCTCCATACCGTCCCGGTGTGCCAGTGCCGCGAGATGGATGATGCGGTCAACCTTTTCCGACTCCACGATCTCGTGAAGCCGTTCCCGGTCAGCAAGATCGGCCCTGATAAAGCGGCAGTTATCCTGCACCGTCTCTTCGCCGGAACGTCCGATGCCGATAACCTGATAATCTCTGTCAAGGAGTTCTTTTACCAGCGCCGAGCCGATCATCCCTCTTGCGCCCGTGACAAGAATCGTCATGCCGTGCCCTCCCCTGTCTGTAATCCTTGATATAATATCAGGAACGGCAGAGCATTTCAACTTTTTTATTGAGGTGAAGTCATTATGAAAATGAATTACTGCATGGAATGCGGGACACTGCTGCATCCCATGCCGCACGGGGAGGAAGGTATTGTCCCTTATTGCGATACCTGTGCCGCCTTCCGCTATCCGGTGTTCAACACGGCGGTGAGCCTGCTCGTAATGGATGAGGAAGAAGAGAATATCATCCTCATCCGCCAGTACGGGCGGCCGCACTATATTCTGGTTGCGGGTTATGTAAACCGTGGTGAGGATGCGGAGGATGCCGCCCGGCGTGAGCTCAAGGAGGAACTGGGACTCTGTGCCCTGTCCGTCTCCTTTAACCGCAGCCATTATTTTTCGCCCAGCAACACGCTGATGCTGAACTTCACCGTCCACGTCAAAAAGCAGGAGGCGCACCCGAACCGGGAAGTGGACGCCTGGCAGTGGTTCAGCCTCGAAGATGCGCGCCAGGCCATCAAGTCCGGCAGCCTTGCAAGGGCGTTTCTGCTCGGAAAGCTTGACGGCGTATACGATTTCCCTTTCTATCCGCCGCAGGGATAAAAAAAAGGACGCAGCCGATTTCGGCTGCGTCCTTTTTGTGTGCGGTTTTATTGCGCGGGTTTCTCTTCGTTCTCGGGCAGGGCGCTCTTGACCGTCTCACTCACGGTGACGGTGATCTTGACCGTTTCGCCCTGGCGGTAAACCGTCAGATCGACTTCATCGCCGGGTTTGCAGGCGCGGATGATCTTGACCAGATCGTCGCTGTCCGTGACATCCTCGCCGTTGGCCGCGACAATGATATCCTTCTCCTGAAGGCCCGCCTCTTTTGCGGGAGAATCATCGTTGACACCGACAACCTCTGCGCCCGCAGGGATGCCGTAGGCCTGCAGATCATCGCTCACCGGCGTGACCATGATGCCGATATAGGGAGTGGAGATCTCGCCCTTGGTCATGATCTGCTCGACAATGCCCACGACAGTATTGACCGGGATTGCAAAGGCGATATTGTCTACCGGTGCGCTGAAACCGCCGCCGGAAGCCTTGGCATTGGTGATGCCGATGACCTCACCGTACATGTTGAACAGCGCGCCGCCGGAGTTGCCGGAGTTGATGGCACAGTCGGTCTGGATGAGCTTCAGGTGCATGTTGCCGGAGAAGCTCACGTCTCTGTCCAGGGCGCTGATAACGCCGCGCGTCAGGGAGAAGTGGAGCTCGCCCAGGGGGTTGCCGATGGCGACCACGTCCTCGCCCACGGCAATCTTGTCAGAGTCGCCGAAGACAACGGGGGTCATGTTCTTGGCGTCGACCTTCAAAACGGCGATGTCGTTGCTCTCATCATAACCAATCAGCTCGGCGGTGTACTTGTCGCCGCCGTAGGTCTCGACGGTGATCTTTTCCGCGCCTTCCACAACATGGTAGTTTGTCAGGATGTAGCCGTCGTCGGTAATGATGAAGCCCGAACCGGAGCCGCCGGAGAGCGCGTCGTAGCCGAAGTAGTTCATGACCGCGGAGGTCGTGATGGCCACGGTGGAATTCACGTTCTGGGCATAGACCTCAGCTGCGGTACCGGGAGTGCGCCCTGCCGAGGCATAGATCAGGTTCGGCGTCCCCGCAGCATAGGCGTATCCCGCGGACACGGAACATACCAGCACGAGAGCCAGAACGATGGCAGAAATTTTGCGTGTATTCAATGTTTTGTTTTTCATTTGGCTGCACCTCGTTTTCTTTGAACTGCGTTCATCATACATGTAAAGTGTTAAGAAATCTCTTGAAAAATCTGAACAAATTTTGGTAATAATTTGAACTTTTTGTGATGCGCAAAAGAGCCCGCACGGGAGAATCCGTGCGGGCCTTTGATTCGGGCAATCAGTACGTGGAGAGCGCCAGCCAGCCGTAAGGGGCGCTCGGGTCTTCGACCACCGTGATGCGGAGCGTCGTGCCGGGCGCCTCGTAGTTCCAGTAGTTGGAGTATTCGTAAATGTCCGAGGTGATCACGATATCGAAGGTGCCGTCATTGTTTGCATAGACGCCGTTAAGCGTTATGTTCTGCGCGTCTGTCTTCCAGGTATTGACCCACATTCTGTCCATCAGCGCAAGCTCGATGCGATAGCGAAGCTCGCCCTCCGGGTACACATACGGGAGCAGCGTGGGATAGTAGTAGTCTGCGTTCGAGGTGCCGAAATAGCCGTAATAGGCCTCACAGAAGGCACTGACAAAGGGCATGAAGCGTTCGGCCTCCGCGCCGTCAAGGGCGTAGGCGTACTGCTTTTCCTCGCCCAGTGGGTTTTCGGGCAGCACAATCTGCGCGGGAACATTTTCCGCGTGGATATACTCCGCATCTAGAGGTGCAACCAGCCACGCGTCCGGCAGGTTGCGGGTGCCGCCCGCCTGGTTTGCCGAGCGGTTCACCGCCTGGCCCATAAAGTACATGCAGGTGGAGTTGCCGCCATCCATGTTGGAGGCGTTGACGCAGCCGAATTTGTCGGCCATGATATCGACACAGTCCTGGAAGGTCACACCGATGCTGTAGCCCTGGCGGCCGTCGATGGCCATCATGACGATTGCGCCGTCCTCACGCTGTCCGATGGCGGTTCTTGCGCCGATGCCGGTTTCCAGCGTGGAAGGATCGACCTTCACGCCGTCCACGATCAGAGCCGGACCGAAGCAGACCGCGTCACGAATGCCGATAGCCGTGCATTCCTCGTAGTCGTAGTAGCCGGCCCACATGCTGTTGTTCCAGTCCAGCCCCGCAATCGGGCCAAACTGCATGGTGCTGAAAGTGGTTCCGCGGCTGAGGGTGATGCCGCTTGGGGGCCAACCGTTTCCGCCGCCGCCCTCGTCCACGAAGCCGCCCGCGTTGATGCCGGCGACCGCGCCGTACTGCTCGGCCATGGCGTCAAGCGTCAGACCGTAGCCGCCCCACTCGCTGGGCTCGGGCAGCGCCGTGCCGATGTAGACGCGGCCCGGATCGAGTACGATCAGCGCGTACACCGTGGCGCCCTTGTAGTTGAACTTATAGGGGATGATGCCGTCGCCGTCGTCATCGTTCAGCACCTCGCCGACAATGGGCTCGGGTGTCGGTTCGGGTGTCGGTTCGGGTGTGGGCACGGGAGTCGCTACCACAGTCGGGTCCGGCACGGCAGCGGGCATCGGCGCCTGCTGCGGCACCTGCTCGGCCCGGGGAGAAGGTGCCCGGCTGATTCTGCCGCAGGCGCACAGCCCGAAGACTGTCAAGGCGGCCAGAAGCCAGGTGATCATATTGCGAAGCAAGGTTTTCTTCATGCAGTATTCCCTTTCTGTTTTTATTCAAGTAAAGGAAAATGTACTATACTTTCCGGGCTTCGTCAAGCTTCGGCTGCTCATACTGTCGGAAAACAGGCTCGATCAGCACGCTGCTCAGAAGCGCCGCAAGCGCCGGGCAGACAAACAGCGGCAGAATAAAGCGCAGGCCCGCATAAATCACCGCGGCCCAGAGGATCGCCATGACAGCACTGCGCAGAATGTGCCCGAAGCTAAGCTTCAGGGAATTGGCAAACAGGCTGTCGAGCCCCATGGCAAAGCGCGACTGGACAGGCCAGAGCCAGCACAGACAGGCCAGCAACAACAGTAGCAGAAGCAGCATCAGCGCATACACGTACGCCGGGCTACCCGTCGGATCGATCACAAGCCGCGCCAAACCGCAGAAAACGGCGAATGCGGCAAGCACGATCAGGGTGGAGAGAACCCCCTGCTTCACTTCCCGTTTAAATGTAGAGAAAAACCGGGTAAGGACCGTGTCCTCCTTACGCCGTATACTGTGTACCGCCGTATCATACAGCGCGGCGGAGGCCGGGCCGAGGGTCACGACCGGGATAGAGAAAACCGTCCACAGAAGACTCAGCATCACCAGGTCACCGAGATATCCCAGCGGTTTCCAGATCAGGCTTTCGGGATTGAAGAGGTTTTTCACGTTCAGTCAATAAGCCCCGGCACGATCTCGGCAAGCTTCGCGGCAAGCTGCCGGTGTGCCTGTGACGTCAGGTGGGTAAAGTCCACAGGGTTGAATTCGCAGAATTCGCCTGCATCGAGATAGTGAACGCCGTTTCGCTCGGCGACCGCTTTCATATACGGCGGCAGGGCGACGGATTTGGCTACGCAGCCCGGTCCCATGACCTCGTCATGGAAGCCCTCGCCCAGCGGCGGCGGGCAGATAACAAGGATATTCGGCTGCTTTTTGCCCCATGCTTCCACACTTTTGGCCTTCTTGATAAGGCGCTCCATACCCACCGCGATGGCAGCGGCGTTGGCGCCGAAGCGCTCCTTGGTGTCGTTGGTGCCGAGCATGATGATCAGCAGGTCCACCGGCTCATGGCTCATGAGGCAGGAGTAGATGGAATCCAGACCGGACATGCACTCGTGCAGCGCATCGGAGAATACGCTCGTGCGGCCGCTGAGACCTTCCTCCAGCACCAGATACTCCTCTCCCAGCGCCTTCTGCAGCAGGCAGGTCCAGCGCTCATTTTCATTGAAGCGGTCGCCCCCGTCGGCGCAGTCGTTGGGATCGGCGCAGTAGCCGTGCGTATTGGAGTCGCCGAAGCAGACAATGTGTTTTTTCATGAATCATTCGCTCCTTCAAAAATGCTTTTGTTGATTATATCACCGGTGCCGGGCTTTGTCAGCCTCTTTCTGTGAAATTTCAAAGCATATTTATATTGAAAATTTCTTTCATGGCTGTTACACTGTACTCACTGAGATATCAGGACCCATTTTTTATAAGGAGGTTTTTCATATGGACAGAGCAAAGCTTGCGGAAAGCCGCAAATGGATACAGGAAGAGCTGGATCGCTGCGTCAGCTTCTGGCTCAATAACGGCATGGACCCGGTAAACGGCGGCGTGTACACCTGCCTTGACCGGGAGGGCAAGGTTTTCTCCACCGACAAGAGCGTGTGGATGCAGGGCCGCTGCGGCTGGATTTTCGCATGGCTGTGCCATCTCTACGGTGCAAAGGACGAATGGCTGCAGGCTTCGAAGAGCTGCCTTGACTTCATGGAGGCTCACTGCATCAACCGTGAGGCCGGCGACCGCATGTATTTCACCGTCACCGCCGACGGCGCCCCCCTGCGTCAGCGCCGCTACTACTTCTCCGAGGCCTTCTACGCCATGGCCAATGCCGAGTACTACGGCGTCACCGGCGAAAGAGCGTGCCTCGACCGCGCCCGCAAAGCCTATGACATCTACTGGGATCTGGCCCACGGCAAGCCCGACCCCACCGGCCTCGGCCCCAAAACCATCCCCGAGACCCGCACCGGCCGCGCTTTCGGCATTCCGATGATCTACCTGAATGTGACGAGCGTTTTGATGCGTGTCGACCCTGAGAACAAGGCGCTCTATGAGCAGCGGGCCGCCGAATGCGTGGACGATATCTTCCGTTATCACGTCAAGGACGATCTGGGCTGCGTCCTTGAAAACGTGGGTCCGAACGGCGAAGCAAGACTCAATTTCACTGAAGGCCGCATTGTCAATCCCGGACACGATATTGAGGGCGTGTGGTTCCTGCTGGAGCATGCAAAGCGCACCGGCGACAAGGAGCTCGTGAAAAAGGCCGAGACCATCTTCAACCGTGCCATCAATGCCGGCTGGGACAAGGAATATGGCGGACTTCTCTACTTTATCGACTGCCTCGGCCGTCCGCCCGAGGCGTACGAGCATGACATGAAGCTCTGGTGGCCCCACGACGAGATCCTCATCTCCTCCCTCATGCTCTACCGCGACACCGGCAAGGAGGAATACCTCGACTGGTTCTACAAAACGCTTGACTATTCGAAGACCTATTTCTCCGATCCGGAGTTCGGCGAGTGGTACGGCTACCTCCGCCGCGACGGCCAGCCCACCCAGCCCGCCTGCAAGGGCTCGACCTTCAAGGGCCCCTTCCACCTGCCGCGCATGCTCACCATGGTGGACATGATGCTGGGCGAGCTTCTGGG
>JBGUQD010000204.1:0-9786 GCA_045130755.1 Candidatus Limivicinus sp.
CATTCTTCTTGGCCTCAACGGCAGCGTCGATCTGAGCCTGCGTTTCATCCTCCGCCATCTTTGCTTCAACAGCAGCGTTGATCTGCGATTGGACCGCTCCCGAGGCCATCTGCTGGCTGACCAGACTGTCGATCCTGGCCTTGATTTCTTCAGAGGCCATTTTCTGAGCGACCAATGCTTCCACTTGGGAATCAATATCGCTCTCCTCAGCCAACGCGGAAAAAGTCAGCAAAAACGCGGACTGGTTTTCTCCAGCATTTTTCTCTTCGGGCTTTTCCTCGGCGGTCTGCTCCTCAGTTTTCTTTTCCTCGTGCTTTCCTTCATCGGGATTATCCTCGGCTTTCTTATCCTCGGATTTCTCCGTTTTGGGTTCTTCTGTCTCTGTTGTTTTTTCGATTTTATCAGACTTTTCGACATGCTCGGGCTTCTGAGTTTCCGCGACCTTTTCGGTTTCTGCGGGCTTTTCGGTTTCCGTGGGCTTCTGAGTTTCTGCGGCCTTCTCGGTCTCCGTGGCCTTCTCGGTCTCCGTGGCCTTCTCGGTCTCCGCAGACTCCTCGGTCTCCGCGGGCTTTCCGATCTCCGCGGGCCTCTCGGTCTCCGTGTGTTTCTCGGCCTCCGCAGACCCCTCGGTCTCCGCAGGCTTTCCGGTCTCCGCGGGCTTTTCGGTAGGTGCTTCCGTGGGCTCCTCGGTGGGCTCCTTGGCGGGTGCTTCCGTGGACTCCTCAGTGGGTTCCTCGGTCGGCTCCTCTGTGGGTTCCTTTGTCGGATCCTCGTCAGGGTCCTGTGTGGGCTCTTCCGTGGGCTCTTCCGTGGGCTCTTCCGTGGGCTCCTGGGTGGGTGCCTCTGTGGGCTCCTCCGTTGGCGCTTCGGTAGGCGTGGGGGTTGGGGTAATCTGGCCCGAAAGCTGTTCAATGATAGCCTGACGTACCTCGGCTTCCACAGCGGCTGTCACCTGTGCCCGTACCTGCGCTTCAACGGCCGCTTTCACGCCGGAACGCACCTGTGCTTCTACAGCCGCTTCAACCTGTGGACGGATCGCTGAATCCAACTGAGAATCAATCAGGGCTTGCACGGCTTCAGACGCCATCTGTTCCGCTACGGCAGCCTCGATCTGCGCCTGTACGGCTTCTGACTGCATCTGCTGCTCCACTTGGGCGCTGATTGTCGCCTCATCCGGATGGCGCACAGCAGCCTCAACCTTGGCCCGTGCAGCGGCTTCAACTGCGGCGCGGACCTGTTCCAATACGGCGGCTTCCACCTTTGCACGGACCTGCTCTCGCGCGCCTTCCCCAACCCTCTGGCGAACGACCTCTCCGACGCCGGCCTCTACCTTTTGAGCCACCTGCTCCCGCACAGCGGCGACGACTTGCTCGCGCACCTGCTCTCGCGCGCCTTCCTCAACCCTCTGGCGAACGACCTCTCCGACGCCGGTCTCTACCTTTTGAGCCACCTGCTCCCGCACAGCGGCGACGACCTGCTCGCGTACCTGCT
Source organism: Candidatus Limivicinus sp. (assembly GCA_045130755.1). GTDB lineage: Bacteria > Bacillota > Clostridia > Oscillospirales > Oscillospiraceae > Limivicinus. The sequence continues at coordinate 1,492 of JBGUQD010000204.1, forward strand.
CGCGCGCGCCTTCCTCCACCTTTTGCCGGACGACCTCCGCCACAGCGGCTTCGACCTGCGTTTTTACTTTTTCCCGCGCGGCCTCGGTGACAGCCTCTACCACCTTCTCATGCGCACCTTCCCGCACCTGGCGGGAGACTTCCGCGTAAACCGCCTCCCGCACCTTCTGGGCCAGTATGGCGTTCGCCTGCTCGTAAACATAGTCTTCGACATTGGCAAGCAGCTCGCGCTTCAAGCGGGAAAGCTCCTGTTTGTAATTGTCTATCGTCAACGTGTGCAGTTCAATATGCAGCTTTGCAAAATCGCCGCGCTTTTCCTCCAAGCCATCGTTGGCGGAATCGATGATCGCTTCGAAGATTTGCCGAGCACCATCAACGAGAGCGTCGCTGTTGTCGTCGATCTCCGACAGCCCGTCCGACAGCGTCTCAATGCCTTCACCCAGCTGCTCCACGCCATCCAGCAGTGCCCCGGTGCCTTCGTCAACCTGATTTGCGCCGTCCGACAAACTCTCGGTACCGTCACGCAACGCTTGCGCGCCATCCAGCAACGCGGAAACTCCATCCGCAAGATCGGGAGCACTGTCACTCAGCGTGCCCAGGCCATCACTTAACTGTTCCGCGCCATCCAGCAGGCTACCGGTGCCTTCCTGCAACTGCTCCACGCCGCCCAGCAAGTCACCCGTCCCATCGCGCAGCTGCTGCGCGCCATCCAGCAGGTCGCTCGTCCCATCGTGCAGCTGCTGCGCGCCGTCCAGCAGGTTGCCCGCGCCGTCATCCAGCTGCTCTGCGCCGTCCAGCAGCGCATCCACGCCATCCGCAAGGTCAGGCGCGCTGTCCATAAGCGTACCCAAGCCGTCGTTCAGCTGCTCCGCACCGTCCAGCAGCACGCCGCTGCCCTCGTGTAGATCCTCCGCGCCGTCTTTCAGCTCACCCATGCCGTCGTAAAGCTGATCCACGCCGTCCATCAGCTGTGTGATGGCGTCGTCCAGATCGTCCGTCAGGCTGCCCGTGTCCAGATTCAGGTCGTTGTCCTCCCCTAAGCTGTTGAAGATGGAGTTGGTGGCAATCGTATAGCTGCCGGAAGAGGAGTAATTCGTCACATCCGCAGTGATGGTAGAAACCGAGGGGATGTCGATATCAATATCGTCGTATTCGTCCAGGTGAAGCGCTTCATAGACACCAGGCAGGCCGTAGCACAGCACGGCCCTCATGTTGCCTGCGTCAATGACTTTCCCGTTGGTAACATCGATATTGTCATAGACATCATCATCCACCAGCATGATGGTGGCCATCAGGAACGGAACGGCCATGCTTTCTGTCTTGCCGCCAACATTTACGCGCTCGGTCTGCGTCGCGGCATACTCAATCGTGATTTCCAAATGGCCGCTCTTGCCCGCCAGTTCGTCGGGCGTAATGGCCTTGCCGTCCAGCTTATAGCTCACATGGACGCTGACCGGCAGCGGCGCGTCCGACGTTCCCTCATAGCTGATGTCCGCGCCATTGGCCTTCCAGACGATCACGCCGTTCTCACTGGTCCAGGATTGATCGCCCCCTACGTTCTCGATGTTGTCAAGGCCGCTGAAATCAGTAAGCTCATCCAACTTGTCGGGATTATACAACCGTTCACTGACGGTAACGCTGTTGGCATTGCCCTCCGCGTCCGCAATGACAAACACCGTTTCCTTCTTGTCTTCTGCCAAAGCAGGCAGCGTCATGCCGAAAAGCATGACCATCGCAATCAGCACGGAAAGACCGCGTTTCATGTTCTCTTTCATTCTGTTGCTTCCTCCTTTGCGGATTTGGTTATCATGCCCAGCGTCGTGTGGCGAATGATGCCGTCGCAAAGCATCAGCAGGGCAGGGAGTACGAATATAACGAGGATCATGCTGATGATCGCACCTCGCGCGAGTAGCATACAGATGGAGCGGATGATGTCGATATCCGAGTACATCGCTACACCGAATGTGGCTGCAAACAGACCCATGCCGCTGACAATAATCGACGGTGCGGAAGTACACAGCGCAATGGACACGGCCTCCCGTTTTGTCTGACCCGAACCGCGCTCCGCTTTATAGCGCGTCGTCATCAGTATCGCGTAGTCCACCGTCGCCCCCAGTTGGATCGTGGAAATGCAGATAGGAGCGATGAAGGGCAGCCGCTCACCCAGATAGTGGGCCAGGCCCACGTTGATGAATATCGCCAGCTCGATCACCGAGATCAGGATCACTGGCAAGCTCAGGCTGCGCTCCACCAGGAAGATGATCACAAATATGGCCAGTATGGAAACCAGGTTCACCACCTGGAAGTCGTGGTTGGTGATCTCGATCATGTCCTTGGTGCAGGGGGCCTCGCCGATCAGCATTCCGGTTTCATCGTACTTTTTCAGGATGGCATTCAGCGCGTCGATCTGATCGTTGACCGCGTCGCTGGCTACGGCGTACTCTGAGTTGATCAGCATAAGCTCCCAGTTTTCCGACTGCAACTTATCGACGACCTTTTTTGGCAGCATATTTTTGGGTATGGTTGAACCGGTAACCGATTCCAGTCCAAGCACGTATTTCACGCCGTCCACCGCTTCCATCTCGTCGATCATCGCGGAGACATCCTTCTCAGGCAGGTCGGTATCCAAGAGCAGCATGTGGGTTGAAGCCACCTCAAACGTATCCTCCAGCTTGTGCTGGGCGATGCGGTAGCCCAACTCCTCCGGCAGCGTGGAGCCGAGATCATAGTAAACCTCGCTGTTGGCCTGGCGATAGGCATCGTAAGCTGGCCAGACCAGTAACGCAAAGATGATGAGGAAAACCGGAAAGATCTTTGTAATGCCTCTGGCAAAACCACCCATGTCCGGAATCAGCGAACGGTGCTTCGTTCTTTGCAGCGGCTTGTCCATAAGCAGGATCAGCGACGGCAGGATCGTCACGCAGCCGATTACACCCAGCAGCACACCCTTCGCCATCACAAGGCCGAGGTCAAGGCCAAGCGTAAAGCTCATGAAACACAAAGCAATGAAACCCGCAACGGTGGTGACAGAGCTGCCAATCACGCTCGTCAACGTCTGCTGGATAGCCACCGCCATGGCTTCCTTATTGTCGGGGTTGTGTTCCAGCTGCTCATTGTAGCTATGCCACAGGAAGATGGAATAGTCCATCGTCACTGCCAGCTGGAGCACCGCGGCCAATGCCTTGGTTATGTAGGAAATATCTCCAAGGAACCAGTTGGTGCCCAGGTTGTAGAGGATGGCCATACCGATGGATGCAAGGAACACAAATGGCACCAGCCAGCCATCCAGCAGAAGCACCATTGCCGCGCAGGCCAGCGCGACGGCGATGCCGACGTAGATCGGCTCTTCTCGCTCACACAGGTCCTTCAGATCGACGACCATCGCCGTCATGCCCGCCAGAAAGCACTGCTCGCCGCAGATTTGGCGCATCTCACGGAAAGCGGCCGTAGTGTCGTCATCAGAAGTGGATTGGTCGAAGAACACCGCCATCATGGTCGAGTCGCCTTTATTAAAGGCGTCGTACAGCTTTTTCGGCAGCATGTCTTTGGGAATGGAGAGATCGGCAAAGCTGGTATACCAAAGAACGGTATCCACATGCTCCACATCCTCCAGCCTGTCCCGAAGGTCGGAAACCTGCTGATCGCTCATCCCCTCGACCACAATGAATGAAAACGCGCCCTTGCCAAACTCATCCATCAGGATGTCCTGGCCGATCATCGTGTCGATATCGCCGGGAAGGTAGGTCAGCATGTCATAATTGATGCGCTGGGTGATCATGCCAATGGCTGCCGGAACCAGCAGGGCGACGGCGACAATCAGTATGATCACGCGACTCTTGACAATAAATCTGGAAAACTTCATCATGCCGCCTCCTCGATCAATAGATTTCGGATTCTACGGTGTCCGGAAGCTGGTGTTCAACGATCTTGATGGCACACAGCGCGACGCTGAGGTTCAGTCCACCCTCGACCAGCAACGACAATCCCAACAACCATGTCAATGCCTGTACGCTCTCGGAGGGAAAAAAGATCAACACTGCCCCGATCGCACCGGCGAAGATGGCCAATGAGAGCATCAGCCACCAGGTATTCAGTCCAAAGCGCTTTGCGTCAAGGGATGTCTGGATTTTGAACAGCCCATCCGCGATAATCTCGATGCCTAGGATCATACACAGGATATTCATCGCGCTCTCCGGCTTGATGAGTAGAGCCAGGCCTAGGGCGATCAGCAGTATGCCAAAGGCAAGATCAAACTGAAAGGCCAGTCGATACAGATCCTTTGAGAAATAACCGATGAGCTTGATGATGCCGAAGGCCACCAGCACAATACCGACGATGTCTCCAATTAGTGCGACAGATAGCCTTGGGTCGGTCATCAGCAGGATACCCAAGCCGCAGAAAATGGCCGAAAGAATGATGTAGCCGGTCTTGGCTGCGCGAATGATTTTTGTGGAACGCATGATCTGTTTCCTCCCGCCATGTCTATTGTCATTGTGATGTCTATACAATCCTGCTCCGCTCCAGCATCGTTGCCGTTGCGCCGTGACGCAATTCGCAAAGGCGGCGGAAGCGCTCTTCTGCTTCGTCATTCATGCCGCTGTTCAGCCAGTTGATGACGTGGCCGAAGCATTCGCACTTGTAGGAGCTTATGATGATCAACCGATCCTCCGGCCGGATATCCATGTCATGCGCCGCATGGTCAATGAATAGGGTGACGATGTATTCGCAAATCTCCATCAGGCTGCGCTCAAGAATATTTCGATTCGCAGAATTATACAGATGATAAACCGCCTTGCGATGCCCGACGCAGAACTGCATAGCCGCGTCGAAGCATTCATTCATTGATGATATTTCAGAATACTGCTCCATGATCCGATTGACCTCCTCCATCACGACGGCTTCGATCAGCGACGGCATATCCTCAAAGTGATAATAGAAGGTGTTTCGGCTGATGCCGCAGTCTTCCACGATATCTTTTACGGAGATTTTATTCAATGGCCGTTCATCCAGCAGTTTGAGCAGCGATTCCATGATAGCGCTTCTCTTCCAGGATACCATGCTTCACCCCTCCGCTTAGACCGGATGTCTTATCCCGCCTGAATCGAGGCTCGCCGGCGGTTTGGGCGTCGGCAAGCCTCGGTTCAGGCAGGCTGTGCAAAAATGTTGTCAGCCCACCTGAGCCACGTTGGATCAGTCGATGTCCTTAATCGTATAGGCGATGGCATCAGCGGACGCGATCTCGGTCTTGGCATCGTCCAGCGCATCCATGATGTCGGATTTGATCTGGGCGCGGACCATCAACGCGCCGCCCTCGGTCAGACCGATGTCCTTCGTCGCCGAGCTGTCGATGTAGAGCAGCTTCCCCTCACCGTCACGGACGACCATAGCTGCAGTGATCCCGAAGGCATTGCCCGTGCCAGAGTTGCTGATAGTGGCGCGGATCATATCCTCATTCTCATCCTCATCCTCCTTCAGGTATTCCGCTTCGGCGGTCAGCATACGGGCGGTCTGATCATCCTCCAGCTTGCTGGTGATCGTCAGCGCGTAGTGGTCGATCAGCGACTTCGTTTCGATGTCCTTCACATCCAGCGAAACGACCAACCAGCCGGTCTGACCAGGCTCCAGGATTTCGGGATAGAGCTTGTACTTGGCCGTGGACTCGATGGTGGTGTCCGCGCGATCCCGGATCTCAAAGAGCAGGTCTTTGATCTTCTCCGGCTCACCGCTGTTGTTCGTCACCGCCGCATAGTAGTACACGCGATAGTCGCCGGAGTGGGACACGACATACCAGGTTTCCTCGGTGGGGGCGATTCCGCCGGCCGCGTTGGCGGGCAGGATACCGCAGATAATCATCAAGACAACCAGCATTCCAACAATGCGCTTTTTCATATTGAATTCCTCCTAACTTTTTCTGGCATTGTCTCTCCGAAACAGGGTCGGAGGGCAGTCCGTGGAATGGTTGTATCATAGCATCGTTGACGGAAAAAACCATGTACAATCCAGCGTGGTTGTACTAAAACTAATCATTTAAGCATTTTTGTAAAAGAGAGTCTGGATCAACAAATTTGTATCCAATCATGTAAACCGTCTGTATACATTCCCCATACGCGCCAAGCTTCTCCCGAAGGTGTCGGATGTGAACATCCAGCGTTCTCGATTTGCCGACGCCGGTATAAGTGTATCCCCATATTTGCTTCATCAGATACCTGCGATCCAGGGCGGTATTCTGGTGTTCGGCCAGTGTTCTTAACAGCTCATATTCCTTACTTGTCAGCTTGATTGCTTTACCATTCACGGACACGCCACGCCCGTCTACATCAATCACCAGCTGACCAAATGTCAGTGATTCTCCATCAGGTGGCAGATATTCAGACCATCTCAGCAACGCACTGATCCGTGCGATGAGCTCCGCCACAGAGAAAGGTATGGCAACATAATCATCCGCGCCGTTCTCCAAAGCGGAGACAATATCATCCTCTTCACTTCGTGTGGACATCATAATGACTGGAATATGTGTTGTAGCCTTGTATTCTTTGATCCGCCTGCATACCTCGTCACCATCTATAACGGGCAACTGCCTGTCAAGCAGGATCAACGAAGGAAAATGAGAAGCAACAGCCGCCATCGCCTCCGCACCGTTCATGGCGATAACCACATCGAATCCGGTCTGCTTCAAATTGAAGTCGAGGAGGTCGAGGATATACTGTTCAGCTTCAGCGACAAGGATCGTTTTGCTCCCCATTTGAATACTCTCCTTCATTTTCTGCATCCTTGGCAAAGTGTATGTTACTGCTGGAGATCTGGATGGTCATGTCTGCCATGTGCCTCGCGGATTCTGGGCAACCGCGATTTACCCACGAGCAGATGATGCCAGTCCAGCCGAAAATGATAAAGCTGAAATAGTAGTCTAAATCATCCTCGGTAATCCTTTGCTTCGTATTCTGGCACAGTTGCAGGTACTTTTCGCGTATGACCTCGTTCAACCGACACAGGAAGTTTATATCTCCGTTTGGACTCAGCAAGACCCGGCACATCTCTTGGTTGTCCTCTATTAAGGTGAACAGGTCGCACAGGATTGGCTTGACCTGTTTAGAGATGCCCTCGTATTCCCGCAGATCAATGATCCCTTCCAGTTTTCCGAAGAGCTCGTTCTCGATCTTCTCCAGCATATCGAAGATATCCTTGTAGTACAGGTAGAAGGTGCCGCGGTTTATGTCGGCCAGATCGGTCAGCTCCTTCACCGTGATTTCGTTCACCTGCTTCTGCTGCATCAGCTTCGTCAGCGCCTGTATGAGCAGCCTTTTAGTGCGCCTGATACGGCGGTCTTCCCTTTTGCCCTCCATGGTTGCATGACCTCTCTCATTTCCTGCTTACATGGAAAAAAATGACATAAGCCATGACAGCGGCCCCTACCAGATACACAATCCCCACCCACGACAGTCCCCACAGCACAGGCTCTCCTGCACGGCAAACGACCGCGCCGAGCAGCAAGGCGGCGCAAATGACAGCCGCACAGAGCTTGGTTATGGCACTCTGGATCACATTTCCCATGTCCGTTCCAATGTGATGTTCAACACCGACATTCCCATCTCCCCTGATCGCCGTGCGCAGCGCGTCGGCAAGCAGCGCCGGGATGTCCAGGGATTTGGTCGCGCTCTCGTAGGCCGCTCGGGCATCGCGGGCCAACGCGCTTTGCCAGTCAAAGTCCTTTATGAACTTGCGGCTGATCCGGGCCGTCGCCACCTGCGCCACGTTGATGTTCGGTGAAATATCCACAACCACGCCTTCGATGGTTGCCAAACCACGCACCAGCATCGACAGCCCGCCGGGCATACCAATGCGGTTGGCCTTCATGATCTCCATCATATCCGACATGACAGCGGACAGATCCATGCTGCCCAAATCCAGGGCGGCATACTTATCCAGCATGGCCTCACAGTCCCTGAACAGCCTTCGTCGATCCACCGTGCCCTTGATCGCTCCAAGCTGAAGCACGGCGTTCATACACGCCTCCGCATCATTGCGCGCCACACCCTCCACCGCGCGGCTGATGATTTGCTGATCCCTTTCACTGAGTTCACCCATCATGCCCATATCCAGGAACACGATCTTTCCGTCTCGCACACGCAGGTTGCCGGGATGCGGGTCGGCATGGAAGAAGCCGTCCTCAGTGATCTGCCGGACATAATTGTCCGCCAGCTTTGCGCCGATCTCCGCGAGATCATAGCCCGCCGCTGTCAAAGCATCCTTGTCGTCGATGGGAATGCCGTCGATATCCTCCATCACAAGCACCGTC
>JBGUQD010000205.1:0-25394 GCA_045130755.1 Candidatus Limivicinus sp.
GGATTGAAGCCCTCGGCTTTGATGTGCCTGCCGTAGCGGCAGTCCTCAAAGCGGCACAGCCCGTAGTCCCGCCAGGGGCGGGCAAGAAAAATGCTCTCATCCGCAACGTCATCTCCGCAGGTGAAGATACAATGGCGGAAGGCAAAGCCCTCGGTTTGACTGAGTGCGTGGGCAGGCGCTGCGACATAGCCGTGATCGCGCCCGTCGAAGACGGAGACGATCTCGCAGTCTTCAAACAGTGCATCCCCGCAGCCGAAAATGAAATCGACCGAGCCCTCGATCCGGCAGTTTACAAAGCGCTGGGAAAGGAGCCGATCTGCGCGAAGCTGATCCGGCAGGAAACCGTCGTAGCGCGCGATGAGATCCTGCGGCAGCGGCCCGAGAAACAGCGTATCCTGTGTGGAGCGGAGCGTGCAGCCTTCCATATAAAAGCGGTCACCGTATACGCTCAGCGCCACCTCCTGCCCCTTCACGGCAGGGTCAAGCGCGTCGTTGACGACGGAGAGGTTTTTCATCTGCACGCCGTCGGCGCAGACGGCCAGTGTCCAGGTGCGAAAGGTGTTGAACTCCTTCCCGTCGGCATGGATCTTTTTTGCGTAGTCGCCCCAGAGCAGCACGGTCTCATCGGCACCCGCACCCTCCAGAAGGAGGTCCGGCGTCTTGAGCATGAGCTTCTGCCGGTAAACCCCGGCCTCAAAGCGAATCAGAGACCCCGGCTCGGCACGGTCGAACACGGCCTGCACGTCGTCACCGGGACGGACAAGATATTCTCGCATGGGAAATACTCCTATATTTAATGAGCACCGGCGCGTGGCGGCCGGGTTGTGCAGATTATAGCACGCAAAAAAAAGACGGCAATGAAAATTGAAAAAAGCGCCCGTTTTGACCATACAAATTCTCCCGTTAAGACATGTTGAGCGCGGAGAAAAACTGTTAAAATGGCTTTGAAATAACGAATCGGACCAATCTATTACTGAAAAAGAACGGAAATACTTATGAAGCGTCAGCTCAGCTTTCAAGAATATCGCGCCATTGATCTTGCTATGCTTGCGGCGCTTCTTTGCATTACCGAGACGCTGATCGTCAAGGCCGCAACCTGGTGGTTTGCTGACCAGCTTTATACGGTGTCGGTCGTCGGGGCTCTCACAGCCATCGTGCTGGTGCGTTGGGGTCCCTGGGCGGCCATCCATGCGGTGCTCGGCGGCGCGGTGTTCTGCTTCGCATCTCATGGAAACGCGCGGCAGCTTGTCGTCTACTGTGTCGGCAACCTGCTGTCCATGCTTATGCTTCTGCCGCTGAAATATCTCGGCGGCGAGCGTATCCGCCTTGACTCGATCCTGAGCGTGTGCTTCGGCGTCGGCACGCTGCTGCTGATGCAGCTTGGCCGCGCTCTCACGGCCCTTGTTTTGGGGACGGACTTTCAGACCTGTCTCGGCTTCTTTACTACGGATGCACTTTCCCTCCTGTTCACCGGCCTGATCATCTGGATCGCCCGGCGGCTGGACGGAATCTTTGAAAATCAAAGGCATTATCTTCTGCGAATCCATAACACGGAAGAGGAAAAAGGAGGATTTTGATGAAATCAAAAGCGGCAGATTTTCTCATCTACGACGAAGCCTCGGGCTTATACCGTGAAAGCCCGGAACAAGCCGTCCGCGACGACGTGGAAAAACACTATTGGCTTCACGTCGGGCGTTCGATCCTGAAGGATTGGCGGCTGTACCTCATGTTGATCCCCATGCTCCTGGTATTTCTGTTCTGGCGTTACTTCCCCATGTATGAGCTGCTTGGCTGCTTCAAGGTTTCCGATGAGGTCCTTCCGGTATCCGAACAGCTGTTCTCCGGCTTCTCCTACTTCAAGCGCCTGCTTGTCGGCGGCGACGATCTGTCCGCTGAGTTCTGGCGCGCCATGCGCAACACCTTCATCCTCAGCTTCTACGGCCTGTGCTTCGGCTTCCCCATGCCGATCATTCTGGCCCTGTTCTTCAACGAAATCAAGTCGAACATCGCCCGCAGCGTCTATCAGGTCCTGACCTACCTGCCCAAGTTCATGTCCACGGTCGTTATGACCTCTCTGGTCGTGATGCTTGTCAAGCAGGGCTCCCTGACAAGCGGCATGGGCATCGTGTCCCAGGCCCTGGCAAAGCTCGGCTGGATCTCACAGGATGTGGCAAAATCCGGCATGCTCAACAATCCCCAGTTCTTCCGTCCCATCTATATCATCTCGGGTATCTGGGAGAGCGCGGGTTATGACAGCATCGTCTTCTTTGCTGCCATCATCGCCATCTCGCCCACCAGCTACGAGGCCGCCCAGATCGACGGCGCCGGCAAATGGGCCCAGATGCGCTACGTGGTTCTGCCCAGCATCCTGTCCACCATCGTCATCATGCTCATCACCCGTATCGGCTCTCTGCTGAATATCGGCTATGAGAAGGTGCTGCTGCTCTACAACACCAACACCTATGTCACCGCTGACGTGGTCTCCACCTTTGCCCAGCGCTACGGTCTTGCCGGCGCTGCCAAGGGCATCGCGTCCGCCGCTGAGATGATGAACAACGTGGTCGGCATGCTGCTGGTCATCGGCGCCAACACCATCGCGCGCAAGGCGTCGGATGTTTCGCTGTACTAAAAGGAGGAGACCGACATGAAAAGAAAACTTGAAGTCTCCGAGCTGATCTTCAAGATCATCAGCTACACGCTGCTGACCATCTTCGCGCTGGCCTGTCTGTATCCCTTCGTGTATGCGATCTCCGCCGCCATCAGCGGCCGTGCCGCTGTTGAATACGGTGAAATCGTACTCTTCCCGAAGAACATCCAGTTCGACGCTTTCAAGCGCATGTTCAATGACAACATGTTCTGGAACGCCTATTCCAACACCCTGTTTGTTACCTTCTACGGCACGGTGTGGGCGCTGTTCTATTCCATCCTCGGCGCTTACGCTCTGTCAAAGAAGCGCCTGCTGTTCCGGAAGTTCTTCAACTTCTTCCTGGTTTTCACCATGTGGTTTGCCGCCGGTATTGTACCGCAGTACTTGAACTACCTTGACACCAAGCAGGTCTTCAACGCCATCGGCATCATGGACGACAAGTGGCTGGTCGTTATCGCAATGGGCATGGCCGCCATGAACATCATCCTCCTGCGCAACGCCTTCGAGGGCGTGCCCAGTGAGATCGAAGAAGCCGCCATCGTCGACGGCGCCAGCGAGTTCCAGGTGCTGACCAAGGTGTACCTTCCCATGTGCAAATCCACCATCGCCACCGTCGCGCTGTTCTTCGGCATCTCCCGCTGGAACGGCTACTTCTGGGCGCGCCAGATGATCTCCAACTCCAACGAGCATCCGCTGCAGGTCTTCATCCGTCTGAGACTCGAGGAGTTCACCGACGCCGAGGCCATGGCAGGCTGGAACCAGCCCTACGCATCTGACTCCGTCATCTATGCGCTCATCGTCTGCTCCATTGTTCCTATCCTTATTATTTACCCCTTCATCCAGAAGTACTTCGCCAAGGGCACCAACGTCGGCGGCGTGAAGGAGTAATTCCCCGTGAACAAACCGGAAGTCCGGTATATGTAATAGTAAGAATATTTTTAGGAGGATACCAATGAAAAACACCAGTAAACTCATTGCTCTGCTGCTGGTCGTCGCCATGATGACGACGGTGTTGGCAGGCTGCGGCAAGAAGATCGATGTTGACCAGTATTCGGCCCCCGCTGCCACTCAGGCTCCCGCTGCGGCCCCTGCCGAGGCTCCCGCCGAGGCTGCCCCCGCAGAAGCCGCCGCTCCCGCTGAACTCACCTATGCCGACGGCACCACGCTGCGCATGGCCACCGGCTACAACTCCACCAAGACCGGCCTGAGCCTCGACGCCGAGGTCGCGGGCGAGGGCGTTACCCTGGCCGACGGCGTGACCTACCACGCCGGCGACCTCAAGCCCACCTGGGTCGAAGTCCAGAAGCAGCTCAACATCAAGATCGAGGACAAGTACCAGGGCAACAGCGCTGCCAACGAGTTCGACTACTGGAAAGAGCGCATGGGCGATGTTGATCTGGTTTCCGGTACCGCTGCCAAGCTCACCGAGTACGGCGAGCAGGGCGTCGTCGTGAACATCGGCGACTACCTCGACCAGATGCCCAACTTCAAGGCCTACCTCGAGGCCAACCCCATCGTCCGCCTCTCCATCACCGGCAACACCACCAACGGCGCCATCTACTTCAGCCCCTACTTCGACGGTGTCAACGATATCGAGCGTATGCCTCTGATGCGCGTTGACATGGTCCAGAAGCTCCTCGACGGCGAGGGCGAGTTCAAGGCCGACAAGAGCAACAAGACCGCCGCTCCCGTGTACGAGCCCTACATGCCCACCTCCGGCAAGATCGAGATCGACGTTGTCAAGCTCGACGGCTCCGGTGTTGAGACCATCGCAAAGGACTATGACGCTGCCGGCAACATCGTCGCCAAGATGAACGAGGCCGGTTCCATCGACGGTGTGACCGCCGTCAACATGCTCCGTGAGTACATCGACAAGGCGTACAACGGCTACTACGGCACCGAGCGCTCCAACCTCTTCTGCGGCCAGAACGCCGCGTGGGATGTCGACGAGCTCGTCGCTCTGCTCCGCTGCGTCGTCGCCAACCCCCAGACCCTCAACGGCACCGACACCATCCAGGGCCTCTTCTCCCGCGAGGATGACAACAACCAGCGCCGCGTCGATGTGATGCGCTTTGCCGGTCATCTCTTCGGCATCCGCGGCCTCGAGTCCCGCCAGGATTACCTCTACTTCGACGTGGACGGCAGCCTGAAGGACGCCCGCCAGAATCCCGATGCCTACAAGGCCATGGAGCGCATGAACGCCATCGCCAAGGAAGGCCTCATCTCCATCAACTTCATGAACACCGCCGACGGCAAGACCAAGCAGTACCTGGAGAACAACTCCGGCTTCATGCACTACGACTACAACCAGACCCAGACCCTTTACAACGATCCCTCCCAGAACGTCCTCCATGACGGCGGCAAGTACATGGCCGTTATGGTTCCCGTCGCCTGCTGGCAGGACGGCACCGAGGGCGGCCACTACATGCGCTTCACCGAGTCCTGGCGCTCCGTCAAGACCGACGGCTGGGGCATCAGCTCCGCCGGCGTCAAGGGCAACGATGACAAGCTGCATGCAGCCCTCAAGCTCATCGACTTTGCCTACTCTCCCAAGGGCATGATCCTCATGAGCTACGGCCCCGACGCCTTCATCAAGACCAATCCCGACGGCAGCTATGTCACCTTCATGTTCAACGGTCAGGAAATGCCTGAAATCGCCGATGCCACCCGCGCAGAGCTGTGGGAGAAGGCCAGCGGCAACTACACCAACTACGCGCGCCAGTATCTGGGCTCCACGCTGAGCTTTGCAAAGAGCCAGGCCTTTGAGTTCCAGTGCACCACCGATGTGGGCCGCGAAGGCGCGGGCTATATCTCCAACGCCATCGCGCTCGGCACCATCAAGCATCCCGAACTCGCAGTCACCGAGAACCCCTGGTACATGTCTGTCCCGACCGTCCTGCCCACCACCAAGGCCGAGAACGACATGATCAACACCTACACCCAGCTCACCGCCAACGGCAGATATTCCCAGAACAAGGGCGGCGAGAACCTCTTCGTCAACGAGATCGTCGCCGGCTACGCCGAGGAAGGCATGGGCAATGCTGACGCCTCTGCCGCGAAGGTCGCCGACGAATGGGGCGGCAAGCAGTACCTGGCGCTCAAGACCGACGCCTGGAACCGTCTGCTCAGCTACTACAAAGCCATGAACTGATCGGGGAAGAACTCGATCGAAAGTGAATGCAGATTCTCACGACCGCTTCGTCTTACAGGGGCATGCCCCTGTAAGACGTGGTGAGTCGAAGCGGGGAGGCTAACATGTATAAGAAACAGTTGACACTGCAAAAGATCCTTTGCTTTCTGGCGCTTGTCTCAAGCGTGGTGATCTTTCTCTACGCGCTTGGCATCATGACCGATCTGTATGATACGTTGTACTCGACAATGCGCAATCCCGCGGATCTGACCCAGACGGATGTCCCCGGCTCCATTGTCTACTACAACATGCAGCCCTGGAACGCCTATTTCCTGCACTGGTCCATCGGGATGATCCTGCTGGCATGCCTGCTGTTCATCACGAACACCCATATCCGCCGCAGATACTACATCGGCAACTACATTTCCATCGCTGCTTTCGCAGCGGCGAACATCTATCTGGCGATCGATTCCCACGGCTATATCGAGCTGTTCAAGGCCCGCTGGCAGCAGGTCGACTTTGAAGCCCTGCGCGCCCATGCAGACCTGTGGAAGACCGCCTACACGGAATCCACCTTCTGGTTTGATATCCACTACGCGGTCTTCGCCCTGTCGGTCATCGTGTCTGTGGGTCTCATCATCTGCGCGATCTGGAAGGTTCGCCTGATGAAGGAAGAAAAGCAGCTCATCGCAGCTGGGAAGGGAGCGACCGCATGAACGACGATAAACAGGTTCGGCTTGACCGCATGCGCTACACCAAGAACACGCTCGCCTCGGGCCTTGCACTGCTGTCCATCCTCTTTGACGTGTTCTTCTTTATCAGCATCTATGAGTCCAACGTGGGCTCCTGGTATTACAACGTCCTGATGGGCGCCTCGATCCTGTATAATCTGATTTTCCTGCTGGCGGCGTTTCTCAGCTCCGAGGGTATCAAGAACTACAAGATCAGCTACTCCTATCTGATGATCGCACTCGGCATCGGGCAGATCATCCGCATCTTCATCTATCCCATGCGGGCGCACGCCGCTACCGTCACCATCCAGGAACAGGCTGTCACCGTTATGGAGAACCCGCAGTTTATCCGCTGCGTATTGTATCTGGTGATTTCCGCCGCCTGCCTCTTCGTGGGCGCTTTCGTCGGCATGACCCGTTCCAAGCAGCTCAAGGCACATCTCCAGTCTTTGGGCGCCGCGGCATAAAGGAGGGGAAGAACGTATGGCACAACTGAATGTACAGCATGTTGACAAGATCTATGACAACAACGTGCAGGCGGTCTTCGACTTCAATCTTGACGTCAAGGACGGCGAGCTGATCGTCCTGGTCGGCCCCTCCGGCTGCGGCAAGTCCACTACCCTGCGCATGATCGCGGGTCTGGAGGATATCTCCGCCGGTCATCTGCTGCTCGACGGCAAGGACATTACCCAGACTCCGGCCAAGGACCGCGACATGGCAATGGTTTTCCAGAACTACGCGCTCTACGGCCACATGACCATTTACGAAAACATGGCTTTCTCCCTGACACTGCGCAAGGAGAATCCCAATGTCATCCACAAGAAGGTCCTCGCGGCGGCCGAGATCCTGGGCCTGACGAGCCAGCTCAACAAGAAGCCCAACCAGCTCTCCGGCGGCCAGCGCCAGCGTGTGGCCATGGGCCGTTCCATCGTCCGCAACCCCAAGGTCTTCCTGTTTGACGAGCCGCTTTCCAACCTCGACGCAAAGCTGCGCGGCGCAACAAGACGTGAGATCCTGCTGCTGCACAAGCGTCTGCAGGCCACCATGCTCTACGTCACCCATGACCAGACCGAGGCTCTGACTCTGGCTGACCGCATCGTCTGCATGTCGATGGGCCATGTCCAGCAGGTCGGTACCCCGCTGGAGCTGTATGACGCGCCCGCAAACCGCTTTGTCGCGAGCTTCATCGGTCTGCCGCCCATGAACTTCTTCGATGCCACCGTCCGTGAAGGTTTCCTCGAAGGCCGCGGCTTCAAGGTCGCGCTCAGTGAGGAAGAGAAAGGCGTCCTGCTTCCCTATGCGGGCAAGGAGATCGAACTCGGCGTCCGTCCCGAGGATGTGCAGGAGGGCACGGAGACCGCGCTCAACGTCTTCTCCAACGAAAACCTCGGCATGAACACCCTGGTTCATGGCCACATCGGGGATAACAACCGCATTTCCGCGAAGCTTCGCGGCTGGTACGACTACAAGAACGGCGACACGGTCAACGTCGCCTTCGCCCGCAAGCACTTCTTCGACAAGGAGTCGGGCGTTGCCATCAGAAAGGGGGCTAAAGCATGAGCGCAGCCGAGAAAAAATCCTCTCATATGCCTGAATTTCTGCGCAGATTCTTCGTCGCCCTCAAGCGCCAGCCCTCCATGATCGCGCTGGTCGTGCTGGTGATCGCGTTTTTCTACTATTCCCTGAATCTGACCCACATTTCCGATACCACCGCCAAGATCCAGGGCAACGGCATGGGCCTGTGCGGCTTTGCCACCATGCTCTTCTCCATGCTGTCTCTGGTCTGCTTCCTCAACGCATTCCCCAAGCGCAAGAAACCGGTCATCGCGATGCTGGTTGTGATGTTCGTGATGTTCGCGATCATCATCTATTGCGACTATCACTACGCCGACCTCATTACCACGGCCCTGACGCGTGAGGTGAACCCGATCACGATCGACGCCTCCACCAAGTATATCGCGCAGGCCAACAATGTGGTCTGGAATCACATCATGATCGAGGGCGTCGGCATTGCCCTGGTCCTGCTCATGCCGCTCTACACGAAGCTGCTGCGCAAGATCAACACCTCCATCACTGTTGAAGGCAACGGCGATATGGACGTTATCGACATCTCCGGCGAGGACTGATCCCTTGCACGACTTACCTCATCGGGGGCTCTGCCCCCGATGAGGGGAAAAGGACTTCTTATGGCAGGCAAAAAGAATCGGCGCACGACTCCCGAAGAGAACCGTACCACCGCCGAATACTACAAGCTGCACACCTCTGCTGTGCGCGACCTTGTGGACGCGGATGAATCAAATTCGCCCGAAGTCTCTGAGGAGGAACTTCTGAAATACCGCTCCGGCCCAAAGCTCCGGCTTTCAGACTGGGTCAAGGCGATCCTGATCAAAATGTGGTTTGCCGGGTCTGTCTGCTTTTTCATCTTCTGGGGCCTGAGCTCCTACATCGGCGCGCGGCTTGATCTGCTCTTCGTCTTTGCGCTTGCACTCGGCGTCGTGACCGATATACTTACCAACAATATCCTGCGCTACTATGCCAAAACTGCCGGCGGCAATGACCGCTGGATGATGTTCCCGCAAAAAGGCTACATCACCTTTCCGCTCAACATTCTCTACGCGATGGTCCTTCTTTTCTGCGTGGACATGTTCTACACCCTTCTCAATCTCAGCCTCTCCGCCATCGGAGACGGCGGCCTCACGATCGGCGTCGGACCGATCCTCTTCGGCGTCGTGTATACGGCGTTTGACCTGCTCTTCATCACCATCAAGCGCACCCTGCGGCAGATCGTCGAGGATGCGATGCGAAATGCGAAAGGGCAATGATTATCATGAATGTGAAACTTCTGTTCTCCAGTGCCTCCAGCGCCTGCTTTGAGCTTGAAAACAGCGCGCCCTACTATGCGCCGGAGAAGTTTAAGGTGCTCCTCAACGGTGAGGAGCAATATGAATGTGACCACAATGTCTTCTCCCTGTACGGTCTGAGTCCGGACACGGAGTACATGCTCACAGTGCGCGGCGAGTCTTTTGAAACCGAACTTGAATTCTGGACTATGGCTGAGACCTGCTGCATCGACGTACATGCTTTCGGCGCGGTCGGCGACGGCGTGCATGACGATACCGAGGCCATCCGCTGCGCTATCGGCTGCCTGCCCGAAAGAGGGCGCCTGCTCTTCCCGGCGGGCACTTATCTGACCCGTCCCCAGTTTCTCAAGAGCCATATCACGCTGGAGTTCTGCGAAGGGGCAACCCTTCTCGGCTGGACGAAGCGGGAAGATTACCCCATCATCCCCGGCACGGTCTGCACCGCCGAAGGGGAGGAGGCGTATTTCGGCACCTGGGAGGGGAATGCCGTTCCCATGTATCAGGCCCTGCTCACCGCCCAGTACGCCGAGGACATCACCATCATCGGCCCCGGTATGGTAGACGGGAATGCCCAGAATACGGACTTCTGGACAAACTTCCACAGCTTCCCGACGGGCAGACCGAGACTACTATTTCTGAATCGCTGCAAGATCGTCCGTGTGCACGGCATCCATGCCTGCAACGCTGCATCCTGGCAGCTGCACCCCTATTTTTCCGAGAAACTGAGCTTCTACGATCTGCTGATCTCTGCTCCGAAGCACAGCCCCAACACCGATGCGCTGGACCCCGAGGCCTGCACCGATGTGAATATCATCGGCTGCCGCTTCACGGTGGGCGATGACTGCATCGCCATCAAGTCCGGCAAGTTTGAGATCGGACAGAAGTTCAATCAGCCTGCCGCCTTCCACACTATCCGCAACTGCCTCATGGAGTTTGGCCACGGCGCCATCACACTTGGCAGCGAGATCGGCGGGGGTGTGCGGGATCTGAGTGTGTCGCAGTGCTGGTTCAGAGGTACCGACCGCGGCCTTCGCATCAAGAGCCGCCGTGGACGCGGCAAGAACTGCCGTATTGACGGCGTGCGTTTTGACAATATCCGTATGGAGGGCGTGCTCACCCCCGTGGTCATCAACCTCTGGTATAACTGCTGTGACCCCGACCGGGAGAGCGAATATGTCTGGTCACGCGAGCATCTGCCGGTGGACGACCGGACGCCCTACATGGGTTCCTTCTACTTCTCCAACCTTGACTGCACTGATGCCGAGGTGGCCGCCTGCTATATCGACGGCCTGCCCGAAGCGCCCATTGAGAGCGTGCGCATCGAGAATGTTTCCATCGGCTTCTCGCCTGACGCGAAGCCCGGCATCCCCGCCATGGAGAACTTCGCCAAAAAGCGCTGCCGTCTGGGACTGTATCTGGATAATGTGAAGCACATCTCCATCGACAATGTCCGTCTGGAGGGTGTTGACGGGGAAAAGCTGATCGCCGACCACTACGAAACGCTGGATACCAGCAACTTCTGTGAGGGCTGAATATGTACGAAAAAATCGACGCTTATGTCCTGAGCCTGATTGAAAAATCCTCGCCCGAGTACACCGCCTGGAATATCGAGAGCGTCCGTCAGGGAAAACCCGCCAGCTGGAACTATATCGACGGCTGCATGATCACGGCTCTGCTTGCCATGAGCGAGATCACCGGAGACAAACGCTATTTCGATTTTGCCGAGAGCTTTATCGACTGGTTCGTGCTCGACGACGGCTCCATCAAGACCTATGACCGTTCCAAATATAACCTGGACGACATCAACGAAGGCCGTGTCCTCTTTGCCCTGTATGAGAAGACAGGCAAGGAAAAATATAAAAAGGCTGCCGCGACACTGTATCAGCAGATCAAGGAGCAGCCGCGCACCTTTGAGGGCAATTTCTGGCACAAGGCCATTTACCCCAATCAGGTGTGGCTGGACGGCCTGTACATGGCCCAGCCGTTCTATGCCCTGTATGAGAAGAATTTCGGCACGGGCGACTACAGCGATATCCTGAACCAGATCGAGAATGTGCGCAGGCACATGTTTGACGAGAACAAAAAGCTCTGCTACCACGGCTATGACGCCAGCCGCACTGCCTTCTGGGCGGATAAGGAGACCGGCCTTTCCCAGAACTTCTGGCTGAGAAGCATCGGCTGGTTCTCGGTCGCGCTGGCGGATCTGTGCGAGATCATCCCCGCGGGCGAGACCAACACCAGACTCTGCGAGATCTTCAAAGAACTCATGGAGGGCGCCGCCGCCTATGCCGACGAAGAGACCGGACTTTACTGGCAGGTGCCCGATCAGGGCGGCCGTGAGGGCAACTACCTCGAGACCAGCGGCAGCAGCATGCTGGCTTATGCCATGCTCAAGGGCGCACGGATCGGTATACTGGATAAAAAATATGCCGCAAAAGGCGAGAAGACCTTCCGCGGCATTGTGGATAAATATCTGTCCTTCACGGACGGAGAACTGAATCTGGGCGGCATCTGTCTGGTTGCGGGCCTCGGCCCGGAGAACAACCGCCGCCGTGACGGTTCCTATGCATATTACATCTCGGAGCCGGTGGTGGAAAACGACGCCAAGGGCGTTGCGCCCTTTGTGCTCTGCTACACCGAAATCAAGCGTCTGCCTCAGGCCTGATCTTGATGTTCTCGCTGTCCGGCACGTTATCGGCCTGCTGGCTGCTGCGCTGATATTGAGAAGGGGACATACCGTATTTCTTCCGGAACACCTTGGAGAAATACAGAGGCTCGCGAAAACCGCACAGGTGAGCAATTTCGGATATGTTCGTCTGTCGGCCGTCAGCAAAGCCCAGCCGCTCGGCGGCCGCCTGCAGGCGGGTGTCCATGAGAAACTGATGCGGCGTGATCCCGGCTTCGCTCTTGAAGAGCTTTCTGAGATAGTCATAGTTGAAAGGCAGAGTGCGCAGGTACTGGTCCAGCTCAAAGTTCTCATCCGGATAGCTGAGGATGATATTCTTGGCAATCTCATCCACGATGGGATTTCTGACCGGTGCGCTCAGACTGTCCGTAATCAGATTGACGATCAGGTTGGCGTAAGCCGACAGTACCAGTGTCTGTTTGCCGGGGTTGCTGCCGAAATAATAAAAGGCGGCGGTGAAGGCATCCAGAATAAAGTGATTGCCATCGTCATGGATCACGGCGGGACGCCGAAGATTCAGTGCAGGATCTCGCATATTCAGGTGGATGTTCGTAAAACCTGTCTCGCTTTCGTTCTGATGGTAGACAAACGGCGGGATGAGCACAAGATCCCCGGCCTGGTAGGGGATGACACCGCCGTCAAAGCTCAGGCGGCCCGATCCGCTGGTGCAGTAAATGAATTCCCAACTGCTGTGCGCATGGCGGGTGACTGAAAAGGTAATCAGGTGTTTACCTGCATATATGATCTCATTCATATACAAGCACTCCTCTCAAATGTGATTTTAGCAAACAATATCCGTTTTGTCCATATCCATATCGTAATGTATTTGTATTTTATACAATCAAGGGGGATAAAAAATGGCATACCTAACGCTGAAAAACATCAACAAGATCTACCCGAACGGCTACCACGCGGTCCACAATTTCAATCTCGACATGGAAAAGGGCGAGTTTATCGTCTTCGTCGGGCCCTCCGGCTGCGGCAAATCGACGACCCTTCGTATGATCGCCGGTCTTGAGGACATCAGCAACGGTGAATTCCTGATCAACGGCAAGCGTGCCAACGAACAGGGCCCGCGTGAGCGCGGCGTGGCGATGGTCTTCCAGAGCTATGCGCTCTATCCCCAGATGAGCGTCTATGACAACATCGCCTTCGGTCTGGAGCTCCAGGGCGCGGACGATGACTATATTGACGAGAAGGTGCGCAACACCGCGCGTATCCTCGGCCTGACCGATTACCTGGACCGTCTGCCGCGCGCTCTGTCCGGCGGCCAGCGCCAGCGTGTCGCTATCGGCCGCGCGCTGATCCGTAAGGTGGGCATCTTCCTCATGGACGAACCGCTTTCCAACCTCGACGCCAAGCAGCGCGTCACCATGCGTTCCGAAATCACCCAGATCCACCGCGAGACCGGTGCCACCACCATCTATGTCACCCATGACCAGACCGAGGCCATGACCATGGCTGACCGCATCGTCGTCATGAAGGACGGCTATGTCCAGCAGGTTGGCACCCCGCGCGAGCTGTACTTCGACCCTGTCAATGTCTTCGTCGCGGGCTTCATCGGCGAACCGCCCATGAACTTCGTGCGCGCTGCCGTCAAGGGCGGCAAGATGCGCGTCGGCGGCAAAGATCTGGACCTCACTCCCAAACTCGGCAAGAAGCTCGGCGAGTATGAGGGCAAAGAGCTGGTCTTCGGCTTCCGCCCCGAGTCTATCAAGCTCGGCGAACAGAAAGAAGCCTACGTGATGGACGCGGATGTGGAGCTCACAGAGATGCTGGGCGACAACACCAATGTCTACATCAAGATGAAGGAACAGAACGCCATCCTCAAGGTTGATCCGCATGACACGCCCGAAGTTGACAGCAGTATTGTCTTCTCGATCCCCTATGAAAGCGTCTATCTCTTTGACGGGGAGACCGAGATGGTCATCAAATAAGAGGAGGAAAATATGGATATTCGCTATTCTACCGGCCCGAATGACGTAAAACGTTATACGACCGAAGAACTCCGCAAAGAGTTTCTGATTGAGAACCTCTATGTCCCCGACACGGTCGTAGCCGTTTACAGCCATGTGGACCGCATGGTCACGCTCGGCTGCATGCCCGTCAATGAGACCGTCTCCATCGACAAGGGCATTGACATCTGGGCAAACTTCGGCACCCACTATTTCCTTGAGCGCCGCGAGATCGGCATCTTCAACATCGGCGGCGCCGGCACCATCACCGTCGACGGCACCGTCTATGAACTCGGCTACAAGGACTGCCTGTACATCACCATGGGCGCGAAGGAAGTATACTTCAAGAGCGCCGATCCTGCCTGCCCTGCCAAGTTCTACATGGTCTCCGCTCCGGCCCACCGCAGCTATGAGACCCGCCTTCTCAAGATTGCCGACGCCAATAAAAAGCCCCTCGGTGAGATGGAGACCTCCAACAAGCGCACCATCAACCAGTTCATTCACCCCGCTGTTCTCAAGACCTGTCAGCTCTCCATGGGCATGACCGTTCTGGAGCCGGGCAGCGTCTGGAACACCATGCCTGCCCATACCCACGAGCGCCGCATGGAGATCTACATGTACTTTGAAGTGCCCGAGCATCAGGTGGTCTTCCACATGATGGGCCAGGGACAGGAGACCCGCCACATTGTCATGACCAATGAGCAGGCGGTCATCTCCCCGTCCTGGTCGATCCACGCGGGCGCCGGCACCTCGAACTACACCTTCATCTGGGCCATGGGCGGCGAGAACCAGGAGTTCGACGACATGGACAATATCCCGACCGAAGAGCTGAAGTAAAACAAATCGAAATTATTTTTAGGAGATGTGATTAACATGGACATGATGAACAAATTCTCCCTTGAGGGCAAGGTCGCCCTCGTCACCGGCGCATCCCATGGCATCGGCATGGCAATCGCCAACGCCTTCGCTGCTGCCGGCGCGACGATCTGCTTCAACTGCTCCAGTGAGGGTTCCAAGGCCCGGGCGCTGGAGGCCTACAAGGCCAACGGCGTTGACGCCCACGGCTATGTCTGCGACGTCTGCGACGAGGAGGCCGTCAAGGCTCTCGTAGCGCAGATCAAGGAAGAAGTCGGCGTCATCGACATCCTGGTCAACAACGCCGGCATTATCAAGCGCATCCCGATGCTCGAAATGAGCGCCGAGGATTTCCGTCAGGTCATCGACGTCGACCTGAACGCCCCCTTCATCGTCTCGAAGGCCGTCATCCCCGGCATGATCGAGAAGGGCCACGGCAAGATCATCAACATCTGCTCCATGATGAGCGAGCTGGGCCGTGAGACCGTCTCCGCCTATGCGGCGGCCAAGGGCGGCCTGAAGATGCTGACCCGCAACATCTGCTCTGAGTACGGCGAATATAACATCCAGTGCAACGGCATCGGCCCCGGCTACATTGCCACCAGCCAGACCGCGCCCCTGCGTGAGCGCCAGCCTGACGGCAGCCGCCACCCCTTCGACCAGTTCATCATTGCCAAGACCCCCGCTGCCCGCTGGGGCGAGGCTGAGGACCTGATGGGCCCCGCCGTCTTCCTCGCTTCCGATGCCTCCAACTTTGTCAACGGCCACATCCTTTATGTGGACGGCGGCATCCTTGCGTACATCGGCAAACAACCGTAAGTGAACATCTGCAGTTTTACTGCGCACGACGCGCCGGTCATAGGTTACATTCAGGACGACCATGATCGGCTCGTCGCGCATAAAAAAAGACCCGCGATCATCATCTGCGCGGGCGGCGCGTACCGCTGGCTTTCCCCGCGCGAGAAGGACCCTGTGGCCCTGAGCTTTGCCGCTGTGGGCTACCATACTTTTCTGATCGAGTACTCGGTGGGAGAAAACGCAAAGGGCCTCAAGCCCCTGCGGGAGCTTGCCGAGGCCGTGCGCATCATCCGCAGGAGAGCGGGGGAATGGCATATCGAGCCAAACCACATCGCGGTGCTGGGCTTCTCGGCGGGCGGTCATCTGGCCGCAAGCCTTGCGGCGCTCTGGCAGCGCGAGGATCTGGGACTCGGTGCCGACTGCCGCCCGGACGCTGCGGTGCTGTGCTACCCGGTCATCACGACGGGGGAGTATAAGCACCCCGAATCCATCGACTGGGTGACCGGCGGGGACGCAAAGCTCATGGAGCTTCTGAGCCTCGAAAAACAGGTCACGAAGCAAATGCCGCCCACCTTCATCTGGCACTGCACCGGGGACGAATCTGTCCCGGTGGAGAACACGCTTCTGCTCACCGCCGCCATGCAGCGGGCGGGAGTTGACTATGAATGCCACCTTTTCGCGGGCGGGGCCCACGGGATCTCCATGTGCAATCAGGAGGTCGAAACGCCTTACCCCGCTGCGGCGGAATGGGTCAAACTCTGTAAAACCTGGCTCAACAGCCAATTTGAATTTACACCCTGACAGGAGGAATCATCCAATGAATGCCATGAACGAAAAGATCAGCGCCATCGGTGTTGTTCCGGTCATCAAGCTCAACCACCCCGAGCGCGACGCGGTCGGTCTTGCAAAGGCTCTGTGCGCGGGCGGCGTGCCTGTGGCGGAGGTCACCTTCCGTGCTGCCGGCGCTGACAAAGCCATCAAGCTCATGAAGGAAGCCTGCCCCGACATGCTGGTCGGCGCCGGCACCGTTACCACCACCGCCCACATTGACGCTGTCATCGCCGCCGGCGGCGACTTCATCGTCACCCCGGGCTTCGATCCCGAGCTGGTTGCTTACGCCCAGGAGAAGAACATCCCCATCTTCCCCGGCTGCACTACCGCTTCCGAGTATCACCAGGCACTCAAGTTCGGTCTGGAGCTCATTAAGTTCTTCCCGGCCGAGCAGTCCGGCGGCCTTGCCAAAATCAAGGCCCTGTCCGCTCCCTTCCCCCAGTTCAAGGTCATGCCCACCGGCGGCATCAGCCTCAAGAATCTCAAGGACTACATCTCCGCGCCCGTGATCGCGGCCTGCGGCGGCAGCTACATGGTCACCGCCGACCTCATCGACAACAACAAGTGGGATGAGATCACGGACCTGTGCAAGAAATCCAGAGCAATCGTCGAAGAAGCAAGAGCTTAAACCGTTTCGATAAAATGCCCATATGGCATTGAAACTTTACAAAACGTCTGTTTAACTATTTTAGGAGGAATGATTATCATGGAACTGAATCTGCGTCCGAAAGAAGAATGCCGTTTTGACGCCGCGTCTCTCGGCGAAATCATGCTCCGCCTCGATCCGGGCGAGGGCCGCATCCGCACCGCACGCTCCTTCCGCGCATGGGAAGGCGGCGGCGAGTACAACGTCATCCGTGGTCTGCACAAGTGCTTCGGCATGGACACCGCTGTTATCACCGCTTTCGCTGACAACGAAGTCGGCAAGCTGATGAAGGACTTCATCGAGCAGGGCGGCGTGAACACCGATCTCATCTACTGGAAGAAGACCGACGGCATCGGCCGTATCTGCCGCAACGGCATCAACCTCACCGAGCGCGGCTTCGGCATCCGCGGCGCTGTCGGCTGCTCCGACCGTGCCAACACCGCCATCTCCCAGGCTACTCCCGAGGACTTCGATTTCGAGTACATCTTCGGCAAGCTGGGTGTGCGCTGGCTGCACACCGGCGGCATCTACGCTGCTCTGAGTGAGCAGGCCTGCGAGACCGTTATCGCTGCCTGCAAGGCCGCCAAGAAGTACGGCACCGTCGTCTCCTACGACCTCAACTACCGCCCCTCCATGTGGAGCGCCATCGGCGGCCTGGACAAGGCCCGCGAGGTCAACCGTGAGGTCGCCAAGTATGTCGACGTTATGATCGGCAACGAGGAAGACTTCACCGCCTGCCTCGGCTTCGAGATCGAGGGCAACGACGCAAACCTCAAGGAACTCAACATTGACGGCTACAAGAAGATGATCGGCAAGGCCGCCGAGACCTACCCCAACTTCAAAGTGGTTGCCACCACCCTGCGCACCGTCAAGACCGCCACGGTCAACGACTGGAAGGCCATCTGCTGGGCAGACGGCGAGATCTACCAGTCCAAGGAGTACAACGGCCTGGAGATCATGGACCGCGTCGGCGGCGGCGACTCCTTCGCCTCCGGTCTTGTCTACGGCCTCATGACCACCGGCGACGCCGAGAAGGCCGTCAACTACGGCGCAGCCCACGGCGCTCTGGCCATGACTACCCCGGGCGACACCTCCATGGCTTCCGTCAATGAGGTCGAGGCCATCATGGGCGGCGCCGGCGCACGTGTAAAGCGCTGATATGGAGCACCGGAATCCTCTCCTGCCGGAAGTTTCCGCGCAGAAGTTTATCACCTTCGGCGAGATCATGCTTCGTCTGACGCCGCCGAACTATGAGAAGATCCGGGTCGCCACCAGCTTTGAGGCAAGCTACGGCGGGAGCGAGGCAAACATCGCTCTCGCCCTGGCAAACCTGGGCATCGACAGCACCTTCTTCTCTGTCGTGCCCAATAACTCTCTGGGCAAGAGTGCCGTGCGCATGCTGCGCTCCAACGACGTGCACTGCACGCCCGTCATCCTCTCCACCCCGGAGGAGACCCCAACCCACCGTCTCGGAACCTACTACCTGGAAACCGGCTATGGCATCCGCCCCAGCAAGGTGACCTATGACCGCAAGCACAGCGCCATCACGGAGTACGATTTTTCCAAGGTCGATCTGGACGCACTTCTGACCGGCTTTGACTGGCTGCATTTAAGCGGCATCACCCCGGCCCTGTCGCCGAGCTGCGCAGACTTCACCCTCAAGTGCATCAAAAAGGCCAAGGAACTGGGACTCACCGTCAGCTTTGACGGCAATTTCCGCTCCCGCCTCTGGACCTGGGACGAGGCCCGCGATTTCTGCACCGAGTGCCTGCCCTATGTGGACGTGCTCTTCGGCATCGAGCCCTACCATCTCTGGCGCGACGAGGAGGACCACTCCAAAGGCGACCTCAAGGACGGCGTGCCTCTCCAGCCAAGCTATGAGCAGCAGGACGAGATCTTCCAGGCCTTCGTGCAGCGCTGGCCGAATCTCAAGTGCATCGCCCGACATGTGCGCTATGCCCACTCCGGCAGCGAAAACAGCCTCATGGCCTATATGTGGTATCAGGGCCACACCTTCGAGAGCAAGCTCTTCACCTTCAACATCCTCGACCGTGTGGGCGGCGGAGACGCCTTTGCCAGCGGCCTCATCTATGCCATGATGAACAACTACAAGGCCATGGAGATGGTCAACTTTGCCGTGGCGAGCTCCGTTTTGAAGCACACCATCCACGGCGACGCCAACATCACCGACGATGCCAAGAGCATTCGGGCGCTGATGAATATGGACTACGATATCAAGAGGTGAGCAAATGAAAGAATTCATGGATAAAGACTTTTTGCTCGAGACCGAGACTGCCCGGCACCTGTACCACGACTGTGCCGCCTCCCAGCCCCTGTCCGACTACCACTGCCACATCTCTCCCCGCGAGATCTACGAAAACCGTCGTTTCAATAACCTCGTGGAAGTCTGGCTCGGCGGCAAGAATCCCGACGGCAGCTACTTCGGCGACCACTACAAGTGGCGCGTGATGCGCTCCAACGGTGTCTCCGAGGACTATGTCACCGGCGACAAGCCCGCTTTTGAGCGCTACATGAAGTTTGTCGAAGCCCTGCAGATGGCCATCGGCAACCCCATGTACCACTGGTGCAACCTGGAGCTGCGGCAGTTCTTCGGCTACAACAAGCCTCTGACTCCCGAGACCGCCAGGGAAGCGTGGGATTTCTGCAACGAGAAGCTTCAGAACGACCCCAGCCTCACCGTGCGCGGCATCATCGAGAAGGCCAATGTCGCCTTCATCGGCACCACGGACGATCCCATCGACTCCCTTGAGTGGCACGAAAAGATCGCGGCCGACCCCACCATCAAGGTCAAGGTCTGCCCCTCCTTCCGCCCCGACAAGGCCATCAACATCAACAAGCCCGGCTTTGCCGAGTATATCGGCAAGCTCGCCGCCTCCGTCGGCAAAACGGAGCTCAAGACCGTGGACGAGGTCTGCGCTGCGCTGATCGAGCGTCTGGAGTTCTTTGCCAAGCTCGGCTGCCGCGCAAGCGACCACGGCCTGGATTACATCCCCTTCCGTCCGGCCCCTGCCGAGGAAGTACAGTCTGCCTATGCCAAGGTCATGACCGGCGGCGAAGTGAGCGTGGAAGAGGCTGAAAAGTACCAGACCGCGATCCTGCTGTGCCTGGGCAAAGCCTACCACCGCCTCAACATTGCCATGCAGCTTCACTACTCCTGCTACCGCAACGCAAACGAGCGCATCTACTCCAAGCTCGGCCCCGATACCGGCGTGGACATGATTGCCCAGACCACCTGCGGCGCGGATATCGCCCGCTTCCTCTCCGCCCTTGACTTCACCGGCGAGTGCCCCAAGACCATTCTCTACTCCCTCAACGGCGTGGACAATGATATGCTGGCCACCATGTGCGGCTGCTTCCAGGGCGACGAGATCCCCGGCAAGATCCAGCTCGGCTCTGCCTGGTGGTTCATGGACACCAAGAGCGGCATGGAAAACCAGATGCGTTCTCTGGCAAATCTCGGCCTGCTGGGCAACTTCGTCGGCATGCTGACCGACTCCCGCTCTTTCCTGAGCTATGCCCGCCACGACTACTTCCGCCGCATCCTCTGCAACCTGATCGGCAACTGGGTCGAAAACGGCGAGTACCCCAACAACGACGCGTATCTCAAGCGCATCGTCGAGGGCGTGAGCTTCAAGAACGCAGAGCGCTACTTCAATCTTTGATCAAATGCGAAACAATGTTTCGCATTTGAGATACTCGCGCTTATCGCACTCGGCTTGCGGGGGACACCTCGTTCGGTCGGCGCGAGAGCTCGCGTAGCTCGCTTTAGTGTGTTTTTGAGGCGGCAAAGCTGCCTCAAAAACGGATTTTAAAGAATACTGCTATACATATTCAATCACCTTACTTGTTTTTGAAAGAGGTAGATTACCATGGACAGATTAACTTTCAAGACCCTGGAAGCGAAGGGCTATAACGGCTACCTTCTCAAGGAAGCCCCCGAGCGCGTGTTCCAGTTCGGCGAGGGCAACTTCCTGCGCGCCTTCGTGGAGGACTTCATCGACCAGATGAACGAGAAGGCCGGCTTCAACTCCAAGGTCGTTCTCTGCCAGCCCCGCGGCGGCCATCCCGACGCTGCCGATCGCTTCACCGAGCAGGACGGGCTCTACACCCTGATCCTCCGCGGCCGTGCCGACGGCAAGCCCGTGGAGCGCACCCGCGTCATCTCCTGCGCCTCCCGCTGCCTCGACCCCAAGCGTGACTGGGCCAAAATGCTCGAGTGCATGCACAATCCCGACATGCGCTTCATCGTCTCCAACACCACCGAGGCCGGCATCGCCTACGATCCCGCCTGCAAAGCCGACGATGCGCCTCCTGCAAGCTTCCCCGCCAAGCTCACCGCCATGCTCTATGAGCGCTGGAAGACCGGCATGAAGGGCTTCATCATCCTCTCCTGCGAACTCATTGACCACAACGGCGACGAGCTCAAGCGCTGCGTCAACGAGTATATCAAGCAGTGGGCTCTCGAGGAAGAGTTCTGCAAGTGGGCAAACGAGGAAAACATTTTCTGCTCCACGCTGGTCGACCGCATCGTCACCGGCGGCGCCAAAGGCGAAGCCCCCGCACTCTGGGAGAAGTGGGGCTACGAGGATCAGCTCATCGACACCGGTGAGGTCTTTGCCGCCTGGGTCATCGAAGGCCCCCAGTGCATCAAGGACGAGTTCCCGTTTGAGAAGGCCGGTCTCCCCATCCAGGTCGTCGACAACGTGACCCCCTACAAGCAGCGCAAAGTCCGCATTCTCAACGGCGCGCACACCTCCATGGTGCTGGGCGGCTATCTCGCGGGCAAGAACATCGTGCGTGACTGCATGCAGGACGACAGCATCCGCGCCTTCCTCAACAAGGCCATGTTCGAAGAGATCATCCCCACCCTCGATCTGCCGAAGGACGAGCTGGAAGGCTTTGCCGCCTCCGTCATCGACCGCTTCGATAACCCCTACATTGATCATCAGCTCCTGAGCATCGCGCTCAACTCCGCCTCCAAGTGGAAAGCACGCGTCATGCCCAGCGTCACCGAGTATGTCAAGCGCGAAGGCAAGCTCCCGCGCTGCCTGACCTTCTCCTTTGCCGCCTTCACCGCCTTCTATCACAAGGGCGAGCGCAGCGGTGAGCCCTACGAGGTCAGTGACGATCCCTGGGTTCTTGAATTCTTCGCTGAGCACAAGGCCGACGACTGCGCAGCCCTCGCTCACGCCGTCGTGAACAACGACAAGATGTGGGACGGCGAGCTCGCGAAGCTCCCCGGCTTTGAAGCCGCTGTCGCCGCTGCTCTCGAGCGCATCGAGGAAGTCGGCATGTATAAGGCAATGGAGGAATGCCTCAAATGAAAGGAATCCGTATCCACCCCGACGACAATGTCGCCGTGGCGCTGGAGGATCTCCGCAAGGGCGAAACACTGACGCTGGACAGTGTCAGCGTGACTGCAATCGAAGATATTGCGCGGGGCCATAAAATCGCCCTGCGCGATATCAAAGAGGGAGAGCCTGTCGTCAAGTACGGCAACCCCATCGGTCTTGCCAAAGCGGACATTCCCGCCGGCGCCTGGGCCCATGTGCACAACGTGCGCACCGGCCTGAGCGAAAGCGCGGATTATATCTATGACCACAAGGTCTATGCACAGCCCAGCGTCAGCCCCCGCACCTTCATGGGCTACCGCCGTGAGGACGGCCGTGCTGCCGTCAGAAACGAGCTGTGGATCATCCCCACCGTCGGCTGCGTCAACAGCATTGCCGCGAGAATGGTGCAGGAAAACCAGCACCTGGTCAAGGGCAGCATCGACGGCCTCTACACCTTCGCCCACCCCTACGGCTGCAGCCAGATGGGCGGCGACCACGCCCAGACCCGCAAGCTCCTGGCGGCACTGGTGCGTCATCCCAATGCGGGCGGCGTGCTGGTGCTGAGCCTCGGCTGCGAGAACCTCACTCACGACCAGTTCGTGGAAGAGCTCGGCGAGTGGGACGACAGGCGTGTCAAGTTCCTGACCTGCCAGCAGGTGGAGGACGAGTTCGAGGCCGGCGCAAAGCTCCTGGCAGAGCTTGCCGCGTATGCCTCGCAGTTTAAGCGCGAAGAGCTCCCCGCATCCGAACTGGTCGTCGGCATGAAGTGCGGCGGCTCGGACGGGCTTTCCGGCATCACCGCCAATCCCACCGTCGGCCGCTTCTCCGACCGTCTCACCGCTCTCGGCGGCTCTACGGTCCTGACCGAGGTGCCCGAGATGTTCGGCGCGGAAAACATCCTCTTCTCCCGCTGCATGGATGAAGAGGTGTTTAACAAGGCAGTTCGCATGGTCAACAATTTCAAGGAATACTTCGTCAGCCACGGCCAGGTGGTCTATGAAAACCCCAGCCCCGGCAACAAGGCCGGCGGCATCACCACGCTGGAGGACAAGTCCTGCGGCTGCGTGCAGAAGGGCGGCAGCGCCCAGATCGTGGACGTGCTGGAGTACGCCGAGCCTGTGCGCAAGAAAGGCCTCAACCTCCTGTCCGGCCCGGGCAACGATCTCGTTTCCGCCACCGATCTGACCGCTGCGGGCGCGCATATCATCCTCTTTACCACCGGACGCGGCACCCCCTTCGGCGCCCCGGCCCCCACGGTGAAGATCTCCACCAATACCGCACTCTTTGAGAAAAAAGGCAACTGGATCGACTTCAACGCCGGTACCGTTGCGCAGGGTGAGGATCTGGACCACGCGGGCGACCGTCTGCTCGACTTTGTGCTTGAGATTGCCAGCGGTAAGAAGACTCACGCGGAAGAGCGCGGCGCGCGCGAAATCGCCATCTTTAAGGACGGCGTAACACTGTAATTCAAGGAGAAGGAAACGATGGCATTACACGTCATGGAGGAAGCCAATCGCTGTCTCGGCTGCAAGAACCCGAGATGCCGCGAGGGCTGCCCGATCCATACCAACATCCCGGAGGTCATCCGGCTCCTGAAAGCCGGCAAGCTGAACGACGCCGGCTGGATGCTCTTTGAGAACAACCCCCTCACCACGGTCTGCTCCATCGTCTGCAACCACGAAAAGCAGTGCGAAGGCCACTGCATCCGCGGTATCAAGGATGTGCCGGTGCATTTCTCCATCATCGAAAACTATATCTCCACCACCTACGCAAACCAGATGAAGGCTGGTCCCGCCCCCTCCAACGGCCGTAAGGTCGCCATCATCGGCGCGGGCCCCTCGGGTCTGACCATCGCCATCATCCTGGCCCGCTACGGCTATGACGTTACGATCTTCGACAGCAAGGACAAGATCGGCGGCGTCATGCGCTACGGCATCCCTGACTTCCGTCTCCCCGACGCGGTGCTGGACGATATCGCCTACCGCCATCTGGAGCTCAAGGGTATCAAGTTCCGCCCCAATACCACCATCGGCGGAGCCATCAGCCTGGACGATCTCTTCCGCGACGGCTATCAGAGCATCTTCGTCGGCGCGGGGCTGTGGCGTCCCAAGACCCTGCACATCAAAGGCGAGACCCTGGGCCATGTGGCCTTTGCCATCAACTATCTGGCTTCCCCCGAGGCCTTCCACCTGGGCGAGCGCGTTATTGTCATAGGCTCCGGCAACTCCGCCATGGACTGCGCCAGAACCGCCATCCGCCAGGGCGCACGCTATGTGACGGTCTTCAACCGCCGCGACAAGATCGCCGCGAGCGACTATGAGGCAAGCTATGCCAAGCTCGAGGGCGTGGAGTTTCAGATGATGAAGAGCCCCTTGGAAATCCTCGACAACGGCGTCGTTTTTGCCGACAACGAGTTTGACGAAGAGGGCAAGCTGCACGCAATTCCCGGCTCTGAAAAGATCTATCCCTGCACCGGCGTCATCGTTGCCGTCAGCCAGGAGCTCGGCAGCAACATCATCAACACCACCAAGGGCCTGGAAAAGGAGAGAACCGGCGTCTTGACAGTGGACGAAGATGGACACACCTCCCGTCCCGGCGTGTTCGCCGCCGGCGACGTGGCCCACGGCGCGAGCACCGTGGTGCACGCGGTCGCAGCCGGCAAGCAGGTGGCTGAGGCCATGCATGCCTATATGCAGTCCCTGCCCATGCCCGAGCCGTCCCCCTACGCGAATGTCCCTAAGGTGGATACCATCGAAGCCAGCGTCCTTTCCGAGCAGGTTATCAAGTAGATCAAATGCATTCCGGCGGCGGATGAACAGTCTGCCGCCGTTCCCATGAAAAGACGAATACAGATTGAAACTCATCAATATGAACGTAAACGGTGCTCTGCACCTCGGCAT
>JBGUQD010000206.1:0-5148 GCA_045130755.1 Candidatus Limivicinus sp.
ATTCCACTGCTCTGTCGGCGCGCTGACCGATCCGGAGCGCCAGATCATCACCGACGGCTGCCTCATCAACTACTACAGAAACAACAAATAAGCCGGCTACAAACTACATCCCCTTTTTCTTCCTTCGGAAGCCCTGTGGATTCGTCCAAAGGGCTTCCACGTTTATACCTAAAGCAGACGCAAAGCCAGTGCTAAACCACTTTGCCTTACACATATACATTACCCAGAGAACGTGCGGCGACTTCACGCCGTGCAGGGGAGTGGTGTGAGTGCGACAAAGCTTAGAGGAGCGGGCCTGTGACCTGGCCGTGTATATCATCGAAAACCGGAGCACCGTGCGCGCTGCCGCCAAAAAATTCGGCGTCAGCAAATCCACAGTACACAAGGATCTCACCGAGCGGCTGCCGCGTGTGAACCTCGGGCTTTACCGCCAGGTGCGTGTGCTGCTGGATCTCAACAAGGCGGAGAGGCACATCCGCGGCGGCCTCGCCACACGCCGTAAATACAAGGGCGAACAGGCAATTACAGAAGAGTGAAAGCAGAGAGGATCGCCCCGCGGGCGATCCTCTCTGTTGCTAAGATAACATAAATTAATTTACACAATACAGACAACATAAATAAGTTTACATAAACCTATCCAGATACCGCGTCAACTCGTCGAACTTGCCGCGCAGGAGCTGCTGCTTGGCCTCAATCTCGGCGTTGAGACGGTTCTGCCCATCCTGCAGGTTTTCGAGCTGCCTCTGCCCCTCGGCAAGCAGATCGTCGCGCAGCTTGCGGTAGCTGTCCGTCAGCTCACGCATCCGAGCTTTCTGAAAATCGAGACTGCGGTTGTAGCTGTCCATGCTCTGGGCAATGGTGTGGATCAGATCGTCGGTGAGCCCCGTGTGCTTCGGGTACTTACCCGCGCGATAGTTTTCGATGACGATCTCATAGCGGCGGCAGGCGTTGGCGACGGCCTCTTCCCAGGAAATGTACAGATCGCGCAGCGCACCCTCGCCGACAGCTTTCACGGCTTCGGGATTCCGACAGAGCTCAAGAAGCTTTGCTGCCATGCTCTCAGCGTTTTCCTCAATGAGAAAACCGCTCACGCCGTCCTCCACATCTTCCGCTGCGCAGCTTCCCGCGATCAGGATGCTTGCCAGCGCACAGGCCGCCGCTTCGCGCACCACCAGGCCGTTTGTGTCGAAGGTGGAGGGGAAGAGGAAGAGGTCTGCCCGGCAGTACCAGGCGCGGATACGGTTGCGGTCGTGGATTGGCTCGGCGAAGAAAACAAGGTCGGAAAGCCCCAGCTCCTCGCAATAGGCCACGATTTCTTTCTTATCACCACCGCCGCCGACAAAGACCATACGGAAGACCTGCCCGTTTTCACGCAGCGTTTTCAGCGCGTCGAGGATGATGCGGATGCCCTTGTACCACATCATGCGCCCGACGAAGAGGAACACCGGCACGCCCTCCGGCAGATCGAAACCTGCCGTCACCTCTTCGATGAGGCTCTCGTCTACACGGCCCCGGGGAAAATCCACACCATTGGGCATGACGATATAATCCCCCTCATAGCCGAGGGAGCAGAGGTTTTCGCCCGCACCTCGGCTGACGGTCCAGATCTCGTCGCAGGCGCTGATGTTCTCAACGAGGATCTTCTTGGCTTCCTCCTGCAGGAGCTTGCTGGAGACGGCGTTAGCGATGTCGATATCAAATTTGGTGTGGTAGGTCATCACCACCGGCACATTGATCCGGTCGCGCAGGGATCTTGCCAGCATGGTGGAGGTGATGGGGCAATGGCTGTGAATGAGGTTAAACTTCTCCGCCACAAGAGACTTCTGCACTTCGGGCGAGAAGGGGAAGCCTGCGTAGTAGCCTACCAGCTTTGTCAGGTCGACGCTCGGGTAGCGCAGCACGGGGAAGGCGAAGACACCGTCGTTTGCTTCCGGATTGTCGGGCGTGACGACGATGGCCCGGCCATGCGCACGCGTGATGATGTCGGCATAATTGGTGACGGCATTGGCTACCCCGTCGATCTCCGGCGGGAAGGAATCGTTGATGAGACAGATGTTCAGGTTCTCGGACATGGTTTGCTCCTTACAAGATTTACCGGGCGAAGCTCTCGCCCGGCGTTTTTTAAACTTCGGTTGT
Source organism: Candidatus Limivicinus sp. (assembly GCA_045130755.1). Classification (GTDB taxonomy): domain Bacteria; phylum Bacillota; class Clostridia; order Oscillospirales; family Oscillospiraceae; genus Limivicinus. Next base: position 2,137 of record JBGUQD010000206.1, read on the forward strand.
CGCCCGCTTGTCCTGCTTGACGGCGCCCGTGCGGTAGGCCTCAAGCAGCAGCTTCAGATCCTCGATCTGGGCGGCGATCTCGCGGCCGTCGTCGGTGTCGGCGATGGTGACGCGTTTTGCGTAGGTCTTGACCGGAACAATGCGCGACTCCATATCCCGGTTGCTGTGAATCATATCCTCAGCAGAGGTGAAGGGCTCATGCTCCGACAGATACATCTGGTGGGAGTTGGAGACCAGGGAATAGCCCGCGATGCCCGTCACGGACTGATAGGCTTTGGACATGCCGCCGTCGATGATGATGAGCTTTTCGGGCACCTTGATGGGGCTTTCGCCCTTGCGGATCTTGACGGGGATGTGACCGTTGACGATGACGGCGTCGGGATCCGTGATGTCGAACTCCTCCAGCACGCGATCACAGCCTTCCGCGTTGTAGGCCAGCTTGAAGTAGGGATCGGAGGTCTCCTTGTGGGTAGCCTTGTCGGCGATGAAGTAGCGCTCGAAGGTTGCCATCTTGTCCTTGCCGAACAGCGGCGACTTGCTGCCGCACCAGAGATACCACATGAAGTCCGCCCCGCGCTGCCGCAGTTCCGGATCCTTGGAGAAGCGGCCCTGGCGCACCAGCTCCTCGCAGCGGTCGAAGAGGCTGCGCCCGCGGCATTTGACACCGTAGATGTCGAGCTCCGAAAAGCTGCCGTCGGCTTCCATGGGGATGCAGCCGTGGAACATCAGCACGCTGTTATAGTAGCGGTACATCGCGCCTTTTTTATACAGGAAATCCACATGGTGCTGGAGCTTGTCGCAGTTGAGAAAGCTCAGGTGCAGGCCCTCAAGGACTTTCTGTTCCTCAGGCGTGAGGGCATAGGGATCCTTCGGGTCGATGGTCGGGAAGTTCGTGTCGAGAAGCGGATATGCCGTGCCGTAGAGCGTCACGGTGCCGCGCTCAAGATCCAGCTTGTCCAGCAACAGCCGGTCGCCCATGCGGTATTCCGGGTGTGCTTTGGCGGCCTGACCTTCGATCTTGAACTGAATGACGGCGATGGCCTTGTGCATCTTGGCAATGACCTCGTCGTTCTGTGGATCAGCCTCGTCCTTAGGGCCCTTCTTCGGCATGAACAGGGGGCAGGGATCGTTTGCATAGGTCTCCAGCGCGAACAGCGAAAGGGGACGCATGTTGATGCCGTAGCCGCCCTCCATGAAATCGTAGTTGTTGTAGCGCAGGCAGATGCGCACGGCGTTGGTGATGCAGCAGAGGTTGCCCGCTGCCGCGCCCATCCAGAGAATGTCGTGGTTGCCCCACTGGATATCGATGTGCCGCTGCTTTTCAAGCGCGTCCATCACCAGATGGGGGCTGTCGCCGCGGTCGTAGATATCGCCTACCACATGAAGCCTGTCGATGACGGAGTCCTGCACCAGATGGCACATGGCGGTGATGAAGCTGTCGGCGGCCTCGGTATCGATAATGGTCTGCAGGATCTGTTCGAAATATTCCTCTTTGTTGAAATCCTTGCTGCCGGTTGTCATGAGTTCGCTGATGATGTACTCATATTCCTTCGGCAGAATGCGGCGCACCTTGGAGCGGGTGTATTTGGAGGTGGTGATCTTGCAGATGGCGATGAGCTGCTTGAGCGTGATGGTGTACCACTCGGCGTTCAGAAGACCCTGGTGGCGCATGTGGCTGAGCTTGCGCTCGGGGTAGTAGATGAGGGTAGCCAGCGCGTCCCGGTCGGCGACGGAGACATAGTCACCCAGCGCCTGATCGATCTTGCGCCGCACCGAGCCGGAGGCGTTGCGCAGGATATGGCGCAGGCCCTGGTACTCGCCGTGGATGTCGCTGATATAGTGCTCGGTACCCTTGGGCAGATTCATCACCGCGCGCAGGTTGATGATCTCGGTCGTGACTGCCTGGGTGTTGGGGTAGCTGCGGGAGAGCGTTTTGAGATAACGCAGTGTCTTTTCGTCATAAGTTGTTTCCATGATCCCGGCCTCCTCAAGCAAAGGTTTACATAACTTGAACTCTGCATTTTCTTTTTTTCTTCAGTATAGCGTAGTTTTCAGCTTATCGCAAGAAGAGAATGGAAAAAGTCCGTACTCGTTCGGGAAAGAAAAGAGATGACAGGAGGCCAAACTTGCGGTATAATACCGTCAATTGAACATCGCCTCTCACCACCTGCCTGAGCAGGACATGGAATTGAGTGAAAATCTCAGCGAGTCGGTCACTGTGAAGCCCCCAGGGGGATAAGTCAGATACATGGGGGAGGGGCGCTGCTTCTGCCGAAACCGGAAGCACATCATCAGACGCAGTCATGCGTCTGCATTTGACGTGCTTATTCAAGCGCGTCTTTTTGTTTTTTCGGAGGTCACTATGGTACATTTCGTAGGCGCGGGACCCGGCGCGCCGGATCTCATCACCCTGCGCGGCGCGGCACTCTTGTCGGAGGCTGACCAGGTCATCTATGCGGGCAGCCTTGTAAACCCCGCTCTGCTCGAACGCTGCGGCGAACACTGCCGCATTCTGGACAGCGCCCGGATGACACTTGAGCAGGTGATCGCCGCCGTCGAGGAAGCGGAAAAAGACGGCCTTACGACCGTGCGTCTGCACACCGGCGACCCCAGTCTCTACGGCGCCGTGCGGGAACAGATGGCGGAGCTCGAGAAACGCGGTATCCCCTACGATGTGACGCCGGGGGTGTCCAGCTTCTGCGCGGCGGCGGCAAGCCTGAACGCGGAATACACCCTGCCCGGCCTGAGCCAGACCCTGATCCTCACGCGCATGGCGGGCAGGACCCCCGTGCCGGAGCGGGAAAGGATGGAATTGCTTGCACAGCACGGCGCGTCCATGGCGCTGTTTCTCTCCGCCGGGATGATAAACGAACTGCAGGCGGAACTGCTCAAGGGCGCCTATTCCGCCGGGACTCCTGCCGCCATCGTCTATAAGGCGAGCTGGCCGGAGGAGAGGACGATCCGCTGCACGCTCAAAACCCTCGCGGACTCGGCGCGGGCGGCGGGCATCAC
>JBGUQD010000207.1:0-9995 GCA_045130755.1 Candidatus Limivicinus sp.
ACCTGGGTGTAGCTGCACCCGGCCTCCTTGGCATAGCGCACAAGCTCCGGCAGGTCGTCTCGCAGAGTCGGTTCCCCGCCGGAAAACTGCAGCAGCGGCTGCCCGCACTGACGCACGATCTCCCGGATCGCGGACTTGCAGGCATCAAAAGGCAGATCCTCCCCCGCCCCACCGTCGGCAAAGCAGTACCGGCATCGCAGATTGCAGCGCTGCGTCACTTCCAGCAGCGCGCAGCAGGTGCCGATCTCGTGTTCCGGACAGATACCGCAGTTCTGGGGACAGGAAAGGCCGCAGCCCTCCTGCAGCGGCTTTGTTTCCAGAAGCCACTTGTCAAAGTTCATCCGTCCCTGCCAGACCGGAACCTCAAAGAAGCCATGCTCCGGGCAGGTCTTTTCCAGCCAGATCTGCCCATTGTCCCTTCTTGTGAGCACTGCCGGGAGGTTTTCCAGACACACCGGGCAGACGGAGCGTGTCTCACGTATCGTTATTTTCATCACTCGCCCATGGCAAGGCCCTCTTTTTTGAAGACCGTAAGTTCCAGTTGATACTTGTCGGAAACGCTGTTCATCGCGCCCACAAGGATCTCTTCCAGTTGATCCGCCGGGCAGGCGGCGCTGGCGTTGAGGATCACTGCGATATCGGCGCAGGGGCGCTCAAAGCGGCGTGTGACCTCGATCTCCCGCTCGGTGCCGATGAGGTCCGCCTTGCCGAAATCGCCCTCCGGCTCCCAGGCCAGGAGCTTCAAATGCGGGATGAGCTGCCCGGCTTGCCCGATCCCGTCCTGCACGGTGCGGGCCATGTCCAGCAGATAGGCATTGCCGTCAAAATCATTGCAGCAGACCACCGCGCGGTACTGGATGTAGTACTCGCTGATTTTGCCCATGGCGTGCCGGAAGGCTTCGCCTCCGTATCCAATGTCCGGGCGGCGCATGGAAGCCTGCCCCTGTGTGAGCGCCCGGGACAGTTCTTCCAGTCCCTCTTCTTTCCGCGCGCTGATGGCAATGACCATAGCCTCGGGATAGTTCTCTCTCAGCCAGCAAATATCCGCCTCGCGCTGCGCGTCGTCCAGCAGATCGCACTTGTTCAGGACAATGAGATCGGCCTCCACAAGCTGGGTGTTGTACAGGTACTCCTGATCGCCGCCCTGCCCGCTGCGCAGAAGCTCGACGGTTTTGGGTTCGACAAGCACCGTAAAGGGCGCAAGCTCAAACTGTCCCGGAAACTTCTCCGCAAGGCCGTGGTACACATGCTCCAGCGCCCCGACGCCGAAGCCGGGGATATCCGACATCACCAGCTCGCAGCCCTCGTCGTAATAGCCGTTGAGACGGTCGGCAAGCTTATCGTTTACATAACATATGCAGTCATCGGTGATCTGGGAGGCATTGCAGCCGCTCAGGCGGGCGAATCGGTCATCCGCGAGACTCACCCCGTGGCCGAGGTCGTTGGAGATCATGGCCGCCTTGCCATGGTGCGCCGTGTGATACTTCGTGAGAGCCATCATCGTTGTGGTCTTGCCGGAACCGAGAAAGCCGCTGAACACGGCGAATTTTCTCATACGGTTTTCCCCCCCTTGTTGTTTAAGGCTAACTGCCTCTTTGGTATCAATATAGCATACTCCCGGAAAAAAGCAATTGTAAAATCATTTTCGGCGCGGTATGATAGGAATATAAGAATTGCAGGAGGCGTACGCGGTGGATATTTATCAGGATATTCTTACAAAACTGGAGGCCGGGGAGGCCGTCGCGCTGGAAACACGCTTTGACGGCGAATCCGGCGCGATGGCGCAGGACATGACGTGCAGGCTTGTTCCGGTCGTGCCGGAGGCCGATGCAAAGGGCCGCCTGTGTGTGAAGGTCACGATGCGGGAAGAGGGCGGCGTATTCACCGTCACGGAGCCGATGCTCCCGCAGGAGCGCCTGCTGGTGCTGGGCGGCGGACATATTGCGCTGCATGTGGCGGAATTTGCGGCCAAGTGCGGCTTTCATGTCATCGTCGCGGACGACCGGCCCGACTTTGCAAACCGCGAGCGTTTCCCGCTGGCGGATGAGGTGATCTGCGACAGCTTTGAAAACGCGATCCGGAAGGTTAAGCTCACGCCCTACGACTATGTGGTCATCATCACCCGCGGCCACCGCCACGACGCCGACTGCCTGCGCGTGCTGCTGCCGGGCGTGCGGCCCGCGTATACGGGGCTGATCGGCTCCCGGCGGCGCGTGAAGGGCCTGATGGAGATGCTCGCGGAGGAAGGGTATTCCACCGAACGCATGCAGGAGATCTGCACGCCCATCGGTCTGAGCATCGGTGCGGTCACGCCGCAGGAGATCGCGGTGTCCATCCTCGCGGAGCTCATCGCCTACAAGCGCCTGCCGGAACACGCCGACGGCGTGCGCTGCTGCTGCGATTCCGACATGGAACTTTCCACGCTCCGATACCTTGCGGAAAACCACGATCCGAAGGCCATCGTGACCGTGATCGAGACCAAGGGCTCGACCCCGCGCGAGGCCGGAGCCAAGATGGCGGTGAGCCCGCTCGGGCAGGTCACCGGCTCCATCGGAGGCGGCTGCAGCGAGGGCGCGGTCATCCGCGACGCGGTGCGCATCATCGGCACGGGGCGCTATATGACTGTGGACATCGACCTCACCGGCGATGTGGCGGAGTCCGACGGCATGGTTTGCGGCGGCACGATGAAAGTGCTCATTGAGGACGGAACAGAATAAAAATGGCGGGACAATGCGTCCCGCCATTTTGCTGACCTATCTTATTCGTCCACGCCGATCATGACCGAGGTCGCCTTGATGACGGCGTAGGCCTCCTTGCCGACGGCGAGCTCCAGCTCGCGGATGGCGGACATGGAGATGGTGGAGCTGATGACGTTTCCGCCGCCGATGTCCAGCTTCACGATGCCGTTGACAGCGCCTTCATTGATCTCGACGATTTTGCCTTTAAGCTGATTTCTTGCACTGAGTTTCATGATAATCTCCTTCCTTATAGGCTCCCCTGAAAGGGGAGCTGTCACGAAGTGACTGAGGGGTTTTCCCTCACTCGTACAATAGTAAAATGTTCGCTCCCGCGATTCCCAGCTCTTCCGGGAAAGCTGCGGGCCGTTTGTCTTTGGGCAGCCGCCACCAGACGGGCGGGCTGTCCTTTTTTTGATTCTGATAGCGGAACTGGAGGATGAGCTCGAAGGGCTCCTCCATCTCTTCCGCGAAGCTGACGGGAAAACGGTTCTGCTGTGCGTTGGGACTGAAATAATGCGCCCGGAGGCCGACGGCGCAAAGGCCCTCTTTGACCTCCTGCTTTGTCTCCATCCGCACACCCCAGTCCGGGATTTCCACCGTGTGGGCGTCCACGCACTTTGCGCTCACCACGTTCTTGCACCCGGTCAGGATCGCAGCGCGGACGCTGCCGGGGTCGGCAAAGAGCGCCTTGGTGGGCTTGACGGTCAAAAGCTTTCCCCCGTCCATGACAGCGATGGCGGCACTCATGTTGTAGGCCTCGGTGCGGTCATGCGTCACCATCAGCACTTCGCGCCCGAAGCGGTGGAGCAGGTCTCTGAGTTCAATTTTCAGCGCGTCGCGCAGATGCCCGTCGAGGGCAGAGAAAGGCTCGTCCAGCAGCAAAAGCTGCGGGTCGCTGACCAGGATGCGCGCCAGGGCGACACGCTGCTGCTGCCCGCCGGAGAGCTGGTGCGGCTTATGGTTTTCCAGCCCCTCAAGCTGCATGAGCGCGATCATTTCATCTGCCCGGTGTTCTTTCGCCGCACGGTTTTTCTCCCGGCACAGGCCGCAGAGGATGTTCTGCCGCACGCTCATGTTGGGGAATAAGGCGTAGTTCTGGAACAGATAGCCCACGCGCCGCTGCTGAGGCGGAAGATCGATGTGCTTTTCCGAGTCGAACAGCACACGCCCGTCCAGTTCGATGCGGCCTTTGTCCGGTTTTTCGATCCCGGCGATGCACTTCAGGGTCATGCTTTTGCCGCAGCCGGAAGCGCCCAGCAGACACGTCACGCCGTTTTCCGCCGTGAAGCGCACGTCAAGGCGGAACGCCCCCAACTGCTTTTGAATATCCACAAAAAGGCTCATCTCGCCACCGCCTTTTTCTGCCGCGTCTCCAGCATATTCACCGTCAGCAGCACCACCGTGGAGATGGCGAGATTCACCATCACCCAGAAGAAGGCGCCGCGCTCATCGTTGGTGCGCCACAGCTGGTAGACCGTGGTGGAGATGGTGGCGGTGCGCCCGGGGGTATAGCCGATGAGCATGCTGGTGGCGCCGTACTCCCCCAGCGCCCGCGCGAAGGCCAGTACCGTTCCCGCGAGGATGCCCTGACGGCAGGCAGGCAGGCGGATGCGCCAAAAGATATAGGTATCGGAAAGGCCCAGGGTCTGCCCGGACCAGGCGAGGTTTTCATCGAAGCTCTCAAACGCGCCGCGGGCCGTGCGGTACATGAGCGGAAAGGCCACCACCGCAGCCGCAAGGACGCCGCCGTACCAGGTCATGACGAACTTGACGCCGTGCTGCAGCAAAAACGCGCCGACGGGACGCTTCACGCCGAAAACGAGCAGCAGGAAGTAGCCGCACACCGTAGGCGGCAGCACCATCGGCAGTGTGAGGATCACATCCAGCACGCCCTTCACCGCGCGGGGAAGCCGGGCTGCATAGTACGCGAAGAAGATGCCGGTGAAAAAGACCAGCACACAGCTGATGGCGGCAATGCGCAGGGAATTGAATAAGGGATACCAGTCGATCATTTGATTTGCTCCGTTCAGCACAGGTGCTCCCGCCGGCTCTCTTCATACTCCTTCCAGAGCGGGGACATGCCGCGCAGGGACTCTACCGTGCGGGGGACAGTTTCAAGGATATAGTCGATTTCGGCATCGGTGTTGTACTCCCCGATGGAAAGCCGCAGGGAGCCGCGCGCGAGCTCATAGGGAATGCCGAGGCTCAAGAGCACATGGCTCGGGTCCAGTGAGCCGGAAGCGCACGCGCTGCCGGAGGAGACGCAGATACCCGCCTTGTCCAGGGCCAGCAGCAGCGTCTCCCCTTCGATGCCCTCGAAGCACATGTTCACCGTTCCCGGCACATGATGCTCCAAGCTGCCGTTTACGCGGCTGTGGGGGATCTGGCTCAGACCTTTGATCAGGCGGTCACGCATGGCGGTGACGCGCGCGGCGTTTTCGTCCAGATTCGCACAGGACTCCTCCAGCGCCGCGGCAAGAGCCATGATGCCCGCCACGTTCTCCGTCCCGGCGCGTTTGCCGCGCTCCTGGGCCCCGCCCTCCATGAAGGATTGCAGCGGGATGTTCCTGCGCACGTACAGGGCGCCCACGCCCTTGGGCGCGTGGAACTTGTGGCCCGAGAGGGAGAGCAGGTCGATGTTCATCTTCTCCACGTCGATGGGGAGATGCCCCGCGGCCTGCACCGCGTCGGTGTGGAAGGGAATGCCGCGTTCCCGGCACAGCGCCCCGATCTCCGCAATGGGCTGGACGGTGCCGACCTCGTTGTTGGCAAACATGACCGTGACAAGGCAGGTGTCCTCCCGGATGGCGTTTGCCACGTCCTCCACGCGCACGACGCCGTCGTCATGCACATCGAGCAGCGTCACCGCGAAGCCCTCCTTCTCCAGCTTCTTGAGGGTGTGGAGAATGGCGTGATGCTCAAAGCGGGTGGAGATAATGTGCTTCTTCCCTTTTCGCGCGCCGAGGCGGGCGCAGGAGTTGAGGGCCTGGTTGTCGCTCTCGGTGCCGCAGGAGGTAAAATAGATTTCTCTTGCGGAGGCGGCCCCCAGGCAGGAGGCGATGGTTTGGCGGGCTTTTTCCACCGCCTCGCGCGCCTCCTGTCCGAAGCCGTAGAGGCTCGAGGGGTTGCCGTATTTTTCGGTCAGCCATGGGAGCATGGCGTCAAGAGCTGTACGGCTGACGCTCGTCGTCGCCGCATTGTCCGCGTATACAAACATGTTCATTCTCCTTTCGGATTTGAAGTCAAGCCGCACAGCCCGTCAATGCTTATGCGGCCTTGGAGAAGCCGACGCCTTCAAACACCTTCATGGCCTCGTCGCCGGTCAGGTAGTCGAGGAAAGCCTGGGCTGCCTCGATATGGGCGCTGTTTTTCATGACGGCGGCGGGGTAGATGACCTGGCCGCACATCTCCTTTGTGGCGGTATCCACGACCTCAAGGCCGGCAGAGAAGGCGTCGGTGCCGTAGACCACGCCGCAGTCCACGCTTGCCTCCTTGACCTGGGTGGTGACCTCCTTGACATTGGAACCGTAGGTGATGAGACCCGCCTTGGCGAGTTCTTCCTCGTTCAGTTCATAAAAGGCCAGGATCTTCTGGGTGTACTGACCGACAGGCACGTCGCTGTTGCCCATGGCGAAGAACACGTCGCCGGCCTTGAGCAGTTCAACGAGCTGATCAAAGGACTCGACTTTCTTCGGATTGCCCTCGGGAACGACCAGCGCGACCTTGTTTTCCAGCAGATTGATGCGGCTGCCCTCGAGCACGAAGTCAAGGCCGTCGGGGTTTGCGTCCTTGTCCCTGGAGGCGTCGAGCGCGTTCATCTGTTTGGGGGCGGCGGAGATGAACAGGTCGCAGTCCGCACCCTCCTGGATCTGGGTCTTGAGTGTGCCGGAGGAGTCGAAGTTGTAGGTGATGGTGACGCCGGGGTTTGCAGCCTCATACTTGTCCTTGAGCTCGGTGAGCGTTTCGGTCATGGAGGCGGCAGCGAAGACGATCAGCTCCGTCTTCTCCGCTTCGTCCGCATGCGCGGCGGGGGCGGCGCACAGCGCCAGCACCATCGTCAGGGCCAGCAGCAGTGCCAGGGTTTTGCTTGTTTTCATTGTTTTTCCTCCTTTTCCCGTCTTTCAGGGAAAATATTTATATAAACGTGGATTTACACGTCTATACCTAAAAGAGGAGTTCAGAGGGGATTCCCCTCTGATTTTTCGCCCGCAGGCGAAAAACAAATCCAATCGTTTTTCGTGAGGGCGTTAAGTGAGCGTCCAAATCTTGGATTTGGTCACGCGAACTTACACCTCAGGCGGTACCTCACGAAAAACACTTCTCAGTCTGCAAGTGTGCGAGCGTCCCCCGCAAGCGAGTGCGCGCAGCAGGCTGCAAACTCTTTCAAATCAAAGCCTTTGCTTTGATTTGACTGCTTTATACTCCCTTCCCGAACCCGCAGTTCGGGAAATGGCAGACCTTGCAGTTGAGGCAAAGGCCGCCGTGGCCGAGGCCCGCGAGCATTTCGCGGGTGATGGGGGTGTCGGTCATGAGATAGGGCAGCAGCAGATCAAAGATCGTGCGATTTGCGTACATCACGCAGCCGGGCAGGCCGCAGACCGGGCGCCCGTCCGGCATGTAGGAGACGAGGAACATCGCCCCCGGCAGCACCGGCGAGCCGTAGGAGACGATATTCGCCCCGGTGTTTTTGATGGCAAGCGGCGTCTTGTCATCCGGATCCACGCTCATGCCGCCGCTGCAGAGGACCATCTCGCAGCCCTTGGCCAGCATATCGCGGATGGCGGCGGTGATCTTCTCGTGGTCGTCGTTCAGCACCACATGCTCCACCATCTCGCTGCCGCCGAACTCGCGCAGCTTGTCCACGATGACGGGAGTGAAAGTATCCTGGATGCGGCCGTAATAGACCTCGTTGCCGGTGGTGACGACGCCGACCTTTTTCGCTTTCAGCGGCACAAGCCGCATGAGAGGCTCGGAACTCGCCACGGCCTTTGCCTTTTCCATGCGCTCCTTCGCAATCACCAGCGGGATGACGCGGGTGCCGCAGAGCTTGTCGCCCTTCTTTACCACGAAGCCCGAGGCGCGGGTGGCGATCATCATGTCGCCCAGGGCGTTGACGGCACGAAGCCGCTCCACGTCGATGAGCAGCAGGCCGTCAATGTCGGCGATGAGTTCGATCTTGCCCTCTTTGGGCTCGGTGGCATGCATGTTTTCGCTCATGCACAGATCGCGCAGGATCGCCGCCGCCTCATCCTCGTGCAGCATGGTCTCATCGTTTTCCCAGATGTAGATATGGTCCTTGCCCACGCTGAGCAGGACCGGCACGTCCTCCGGCCGGATGATATGGCCCTTGCGAAAAACCGGGCCCTTCTTCTCGTCCTTGATGATCTGGGTGATGTCGTGGCACAGCACATGGCCGACAGCCTCTTCGGTTTTCATGAGCTTCATGGGATAGCCTCCTGTCAAAGTATCGCTTCGCCGCACAGGCGGTTGATTTCGTTTTGTATGGTCAGGGCCGTATGCAGCCGTCTTTCATGGGCGGCGCGGGCCTCCGGTGTTTTGCATTTTGTGAGACTGCGGTCAAAGCGCCCGGCAATCGGGACACGCGCACTCCCCTGCACGGCCTTGTCCGCAATGAACACGACGGCGGCTTCGCTGATCTCGGTGCTGTCCGGGTCGTGGTGCTGCCGCACGATCTCGGCGATTTCGGGATAGCCCAGCTCTTTAAGCCACACGGCGCCGAGGGCTGCGTGCTCCTTCTCCGCCCGGGCCAGATCATGCAGCAGCGCGGCGCGGTGAATAAGCGCCGCGTCCAGCGCGATCCCCTTTTCCTTTAGCCCCGCGCACAGCTCGTCGGCAAGCGCTGCCACAGCCTCACAATGGGCGATCAGATCCGCGTCTGCTCCGGCGGCTTTCAAAAGGGCAAGACAGACTTTGTCGTTCAAGTCAGGTTTACATAACTTTCCTGTTTCTTTGACCGCCGGCGCTTCCCCGCCATACTCGAGTACGGAAACCGAGGTATAGCCCAGTTTGGAACGCTGCCCGGTGACGGAGGCGATGGCAGATTTGTGGCTGACGACCGCGATATCGCCCGTGCTTTGCCGCAGGCATTGCAGCAGGGCAGCCTGCATTCTTAAACGCACAGCCTCGTCCGCCTCCGCGCCGTCCGGCAGGAGTGTCGAATCCGACTCCCGCGCGGCGTACAGCTCCGGAAAGCGCCGCATGATCTCGGTAAAGGGCAGACCGTCCCACACGCCCATACGCTGTTCCTCAAGCCCGGAGATCGAAACAGGGTCAGGACACAGCGGCAGCGCCGTTTCGCGCGAACGGATGAGGGTGCTGCAGAAAACTTGGCTCACGCCGTCCAATTCCTGCATGAAAGGCAGCAGGGCCGCCTGCAAACGCCCGAGTTTTCCGAGGGGAATATCCGTTTGCCCGCCGATGCACCAGCGCTCCCCGATCGGAATATCCGGCATGGCGTGGCGGATGAGATAGATTTTTCGCATCACAGCTCGTCCTCGAAGTATTCTTCAAAGAGCGCCGCCGCCTCCTGCCGGAGATGGGCGGTATAGCGCGTGTAGCAGTCCAGCAGGCGTCTCCCCTTCCCGGTCAGCCTGCTCTCGCCGCCGTTGGCCCCGCCCTGGCTGCGCTCAAGCAGCGGGAAGTGGAGCTGGGATTCCAGCGCGCGGATGATGTTCCAGCCGCCGGAATAGGAGATCTGCATGCGCTGGCAGGCAAGGCGCACAGAGTTTGTTTCATCCACCAGCTCGAGGAGCATGGCGGTCTTCTCGTCGAAAAATGATTTTTCCCGCGCGAGCGACACCGAGATCTCCGGGCGGATGAGGTGGGCGTTGTGATAGCTCAGAAGCTCGGCGTAATCGGCGGGCGTGTCCGCGTCATGCAGGACACCGGGATCCTCGACCTCCACGCGGGTCATGGCGGTTCCGCAGCGGGAAATCGCCCCCTGCAATCCGCCGTCGCCGGGGTCACTCATCAGCGTGTCCACAAGGCTCGACGCGATGAGCAGCGGGTGCCCGGTCCTGCCCTCACAAACCGGACAGGCAAGCTCCGCGTCCGTCTCCATGAGCTGTGTCACCGTAAGCGCGGTGAAAAGCGGGATATCCACCGGTGTGAAGAGGATGCGGTCGCACTTGTCCTTGAGGTAGGAAAGGCCGATCCTGGCCGAGTCGAACATCTGTGTTCCGGCGTAGTCCTCATTGCGCAGAAAGACCAGGCCGAGGTTTGAAAGGTGCCGTTCGA
>JBGUQD010000208.1:0-49744 GCA_045130755.1 Candidatus Limivicinus sp.
GACTGAGGGATCGACCGATTTGTACAATCTCCGTATGTCAATCCCTCCGCCCCTTCGGGGCACCTCCCTTTTTCCAAAGGGAGGTAAACATTTGTTTTTCATTTTTTCTATTATACAGGATTCCAGTTGAAACTTCCATAGTCGATATGTTAAAATATAAAGACTAAGCCTTGGAAGATTAAGGAGAAAACCCTCATGCCGATTGAGAGAAAAGTCATTGATATAGAGAAAATCGAAGAACAGCGGGCCATCTGTGCGAAAGTTTTCGAGCGCGTCACCGCAGACGGGCAGCGGCCCCTTGCCATGGTGGACACCTACGGCTGCCAGCAGAACGAGGCCGACAGCGAGAAGATCCGCGGATACCTCGCCGAAATGGGCTACGGCTTTACGATGGACGAGTTTCAGGCGGATGTGATCGTCGTCAACACCTGCGCCGTGCGCGAGCATGCGGAGATGCGGGTGCTGGGCAATGTGGGCGCTCTCAATCACTCCAAAAAAGCACGCCCCGGGCAGATCATCGCCGTCTGCGGCTGCATGGTACAGCAGGCGCACATGGCCGAGAAGATCAAAATGTCCTACCCGGTGGTGGATCTGGTCTTCGGCCCGCACGAGCTCTGGCGCTTTCCCGAGCTTTTAAACCAGGTAATGGAAAAGCACAAGCGCGTCTTCGCCATCGACAAGACCGAGTCGGTTGCCGAGGGCATCCCCCTCCGGCGCGACGGAAAGGTCAAGGCCTGGCTTTCCATCATGTACGGCTGCAACAACTTCTGCACCTACTGCATCGTCCCCTACGTGCGCGGCCGCGAGCGCTCGCGCCGACCCGAGGATGTGCTCCAGGAGGCGCGGCAGCTCGTCGCGGAAGGCTACAAGGACATCACGCTGCTCGGCCAGAACGTCAATTCCTACGGCAAGGACCTCGACTGCGGGGTGGACTTTGCCGATCTCATCCGACAGATCTGCGATATCCCCGGCGACTTTCTCATCCGCTTCATGACAAGCCACCCGCGCGACGCGACGGAAAAGCTTTTCAAAACCATGGCCGAGTGCGAAAAATGCGCCCACCACATCCACCTGCCCGTCCAGTCCGGCAGCGACAGAATCTTAAAGCGCATGAACCGCCACTACGACCGGGCGAAGTATCTGGATGAGATCGCCACCGCCCGGCGCTATATGCCGGATCTGGTCATCACCACCGACATCATTGTGGGCTTTCCCGACGAGACGGAGGAGGATTTTGCCGACACCCTCTCCCTCTGCGAAGAGGTGCGCTACGACGCGATGTTCACCTTCATCTACTCCAAGCGCGTCGGCACCCCGGCGGCCACGATGCCCGACCCCTACACCCGTCAGGACAAGCAGGTACATTTTGATCAGCTTACCGAGCTTGCCAACCGCATCTCCGGCGAGAAGCATAAAGAGTACGAAGGCAGGGTCTTTCGCGTGCTGGTGGACGGCGAGACGGGCAAGGAGGAGTATAACCTCTCCAGCCGCACAAACGGCGGCCGCCTTGTCCACCTCCGCGGCGACAAGAGCCTCATCGGGCAGTTCATCGATGTGAAGATCACGGCATCGAACACCTGGGCCCTGTACGGGGAAGTCGTGGAATGAAAAAGAAAGTCACCATACTGCTGTCCTGTCTGGCTTTGCTCGCCATTCTGGCGCTCGTCCTGTTTCGGCCGGGCACAGAGCGCTTTTTCTGTGAGCACTGTCACCGGACGGTGACGGAAAAGCCGATTTTTATAACCGAGCAGACTGTCGACGTGACGGTCTGTTCGGACTGCTATCAAGATTACCTCAAAGGGATGTGGAAAATATGCCAGAACTGACTCCCATGAAGCGGCAGTATCAGGAGATCAAGCAGCAGTATTCCGACTGCCTGCTCTTCTTCCGCCTCGGGGATTTTTATGAGATGTTCGACGACGACGCGAAGACTGCCTCGAAGGAGCTGGATCTCACCCTCACGACCCGCGACCGCTCGGTGGAGGACCCGGAGGAGCGCACCCCCATGTGCGGTGTGCCGTACCACAGCGCCGAGGCCTACATCGCCCGCCTCATCGCCAAGGGCTACAAGGTCGCCATCTGCGAGCAGACCGAGGATCCGGCGCTGGCAAAGGGCCTCGTCAAGCGCGACGTCATCCGCATCATCACCCCCGGCACCGTGACGGAAAGCTCAATGCTGGAAGAGGGAAAGTCCAACTACCTCGCCGCCGTGTACCTTGCGGGCCGCGAGGGGGGCGTTGCGTTCTGCGACGTGTCCACGGGTGAGTTCTGCTGCGCCGCCTTTGAAAACGACGCGGTCTCCCACCTCGTAAACGAGCTTGGCCGCTTCTCCCCTCGGGAGGCATTATTGTCCCCCGGCGCAAGGGAGCGGGCGGAAATCTACGACTTTGTGACCAAGAAGCTGGGTGCCATGCCCGAAGAAGGCGCGGAGAGCTTTGAATACATGCCCGCAGCCGCAAGAGTTTGTGAGCAGTTCGGCTTCAAGGACATCGACGAGGCTTCCCTCGGCGACCAGCCGGGCGCTGTCTGCGCTGCCGGCGCGCTGCTGGAATACATCCAGCGCACGCAGAAATTCGACCTGAGCCACATCCGCCGTCTCGACGTATTCTTCGGCGGGCGCTTCATGGAGCTGGACTACGTGACCCGCCGCAATCTGGAGCTTACCGAATCTCTCAGGAGCGGGGAGAAAAAGGGCTCGCTCCTCTGGGTGCTCGACCGCACCAGAACGCCCATGGGCGGGCGGCTTCTGCGCGCGTGGGTGGAGCGGCCGCTACTCTCCGCCGTGGCGATCCGCAGACGCCTGAACGCCGTGCAGGAGCTGGTAAACGATAATGTCACCCGCGCCGAGCTCATGGAGACTTTACGCGGCATCGGCGACATGCAGCGCCTTGTGGGCCGCGCCGTCTACGGCACGGCGGGCGGGCGCGATCTTCGAGCCCTGAGCCTCTGCGCCGCGTGCCTGCCGAGACTCAAAGAGCTGCTTCAAAACGCCCAGTGCCTGGAACTCAGGGACATCGCCTCCATGGATGCGCTCGAGGATCTGCACTATGAGATTGACCGCGCCATCTGCGATGATCCCCCCTTCTCCGTGCGCGAGGGCGGCATTCTCCGCCCCGGCTACTCCGAGGAGGTGGACAGGCTCCGCAACGTGCGCGACAACGGCGCGAAGATGGTGCAGGATCTGGAAGCCCAGGAGCGGGAGCGCACCGGCATCAAAAAGCTCAAGGTGGGCTACAACAAGGTCTTCGGCTACTATATCGACGTGCCCAAATCCGCGGGGCTTGAAAACGTGCCCGAGGACTACATCCGCAAGCAGACGCTGGTCTCCAACGAGCGCTACTTTACGCAGGAATTAAAGGAGCTGGAAAACACCCTGCTCACCGCCCGGGACCGGATCAACGATCTCGAGTACCGCTACTTCTGCGAGGTGCGCGACAGCGTGGCGGCGAAGGTGGAGCGCGTGCAGCGCTCTGCCGACGCGGTATCGCGCCTCGACGTGCTCTGCTCCCTGGCCGAAGTGGCCGTGCGCGGCAATTACAGCTGCCCGGAGATCGACACCTCCCGCACCCTGCACATTGTCCAGGGCCGCCACCCTGTGGTGGAGAAGGCCATGAAGGACGTGCTCTTTGTCCCGAACGACACTTACTTAAACGATGCCGACGACCGCGTCGCCATTGTCACAGGCCCAAACATGGCGGGCAAATCCACCTACATGCGCCAGACGGCGCTGATCGTCCTCATGGCGCAGATGGGGTCTTTTGTCCCGGCAAAGTCCGCCACCGTCGGCATCGTTGACCGGGTGTTCACCCGCATCGGCGCCTCCGACGATCTGGCCTCCGGCCAGTCCACCTTCATGGTGGAGATGAGCGAGACAGCCTCGATCCTGAAACACGCGACCGCCCAGTCGCTGCTGATCCTCGACGAGATCGGGCGCGGCACCTCTACCTTTGACGGCATGGCCATCGCGCGGGCGGTGCTGGAATTTTGCGCCGACAAGCGAAAGCTCGGCGCCAAGACCATGTTCGCCACGCACTATCACGAGCTCTCCGCCCTCGAGGGCGAGCTTGCGGGCGTGCGCAACTACAACATCACCGCCAAAAAGCAGGGGGGCGAGCTGGTCTTTCTGCGCAAGATCGTCCGCGGCGCGGCCGACGACAGCTACGGCATCGAGGTCGCCAAGCTCGCGGGCCTGCCGGACAGCCTCATCAACAAGGCCAAGGGCTATCTGAAAGAACTGGAGAGCGAAGGGGTACAGGTCATGGCCCCCGCCGCCCGGCCCGACGACGGGCAGATCAGCCTTGCCGATGTGGGCAGCGACGAGGTGCGCGAGATTTTGCAGAACACCGATCTCAACACCCTGACGCCCATTGAGGCCATGAACCTGCTGTTTGAGCTGCAGAGAAAGGCGCGCGCCTGATGGAAAAGCCTGTCTTGAAGCGCACGCCTCCGCCGCCTTTTACCAGCGCCCTTACCAGGCGCGAGGCGATCATGGTGCTGCTGTATCTGCCGATCCACCTTGTGCTTCTGCAGTTGGGCCTTACGGCGCTGATTGAACACGACGTTATGCCCCAGGCGCGGGCCACGCTTTTATACTATGTCATCGGTTTTGCATACATGGTGGTCTTTGCCTTCGGCTTTCTGCGACGGGACTTTGACGCCCTTGTCGACGCGCCGTTTTACTGTGTCCGCGAGGTGCTGCGAAGCTACCTCTGGATGATGGCCTTTAACCTTGTGCTGGGAATGCTTCTGCTGCTGGTGTCGGGAGAGGAAAACCCCAACAACGAGAGCGTCATGAATATCTATGTCCAGGACATGGGAAGCATGAAGGCCGCGATCGTCTTTCTCGCCCCGCCGGTGGAGGAGATGATGTTCCGGGCCGGGATCTTCGGCGCTGTGCGGAGAAAGAGCCGCGTGTGGGCTTACATCCTGTCGGCGCTGTGCTTTGCGCTTTACCATGTGGTGCCCTATGCGATCATGGAGCCCCTCTACTGGGTATTCGTACTGCAGTACATCCCGGTGTCGCTGCTGCTGGCAAGGTGCTATGAGCGTACCAACTCCATCTGGTGCAGCATTTTCTTCCACATGCTGGTAAACGGCATCTCCCTCAGCACGCTGAATGCGATCGGATGAAAGATCAGTTTGGAGTGTGGAGTTTGAAGTGTGGAGTGAAGGAGTGCCTTCGGCACGATAAAATTTGGCTCCGCCCAATTGTCCCGGTTGGAAGCAAACAGCTTTCGTTTCCGCAAATTATAATCCGTCCGCGAAGCGGACACCATAACTCCACACTCCTAACTCCTAACTCCACACTTTTTCATGTACAACGTCAAAAGGAGCCTCCCATGTCCGAAATCCATCCCATCGCCCATATGGTGAGCGACTTTCCCGAAAAGTTCGGCATCCCGCGGCAGGCGGGCGTGGTCAAAGAGCTCGAAAGTGTCGTCGTGTTCGAGCCGGAGTACCGCGATCCCGAGGCTCTGCGCGGCATTGAGGGCTTCAGCCATCTCTGGCTCATCTGGCAGTTTTCCGAGAGCGTGACCGAGACCTTCTCCCCCACGGTACGTCCGCCGCGCCTCGGCGGCAACGTGCGCATGGGGGTCTTTGCCACGCGCTCCCCGTTTCGCCCCAATTCCCTGGGGCTTTCCTGCGTGGAGCTGGAGCGTGCGGAAAACCGCCCCGGGCTCGGGACGGTGCTGGTGGTGCGGGGCGCCGACCTCATGGACGGCACACCCATCTTCGATATCAAGCCCTACATCCCCTACGCCGACGCCCATCCCGATGCCCGCTCGGGCTTTGCCCCCGACGCGGGGACGACGCTGGATGTACGTATCGCAGAACGGCTGTTATTAAAAGTCCCCGCGGACAAACGCGCGGCGCTCAGGGGTGTGCTGGCAAACGATCCCCGCCCGCGCTACCAGCGAGACCCGGACAGGATCTACGCCATGGACTTTGCAGATCTCACCGTGCGTTTTTCCGTGAAGGACGGCTTGCTCACGGTGACGGAAATCGAATGCGTCGGAGGCGGCAAGAATGAGTAAAACGAAAAAACGCAGCACCCTGTTCTGGATCTTTTTCGCGCTCCTGTGCGCGGTGTCGCTCGCGCTCCTGGAACTGAACAAAAACAGCCTCGCCGCCTGGGGCGTGACCATTGCGCTGCTGATCGGCTATGCCTTCCTGCGCAAAAAGCTACGGGGCAAGCATTTTTATCTGCGCTTGATCGCCTTTCTCGCGCTGGCTGCCCTGCTGCTGTCGATCCTGCTGCATGTGGGCAGGCCATACCGCTTCCGCCCGGCCGTCGAAAAAAGCGGCGGCATGACAAATGTCGTAGAGCTTCACGACGGCAAAGTACAGGGTGTTTACACCGCGGACAAAGCCGTGGAGGTTTTTACCGGCATCCCCTACGCAAAGCCCCCGGTGGGTGAGCTGCGCTGGAAAGCGCCGCAGGACCCGGAGCCCTGGGGCGGTGTGCGCACCTGCGTGCAGTTTCAGGCCATGGCCATGCAGCCCCGGTCCTCCGAAATTTACAATTCCCTGTCTCAGCTCGTGGGCTTCCACGACTTTGAGGTGAGCCTGCACGACAACTTCCGCGACGCGGTGAGCGAGGACGCGCTGTACCTCAACCTGTGGAAACCCGCCGGAAACGCGGAGAAGCTGCCGGTGCTGGTGTTCATCCACGGCGGCGCCCTGCAGACCGGCCAGCCCTGGTACGCCGATTACTCCGGTGAGGGGCTTGCCCGCAAGGGCGTGATCGTCGTGAACTTTGGCTACCGTCTGGGCGTATTCGGCTTCCTGGCGGCCGAAGAACTGGCCGCCGAGGATCCCAACGGCTCCACCGGCAACTACGGGCTCATGGATCAGATCAAGGCCCTCGAGTGGGTGCGGGACAACATCGCCGCCTTCGGCGGTGATCCGGAAAATGTGACCATCGCGGGCGAATCCGCGGGTGCCGCCTGCGTGACGGCACTGTGCACCTCCCCGGAGGCAAAGGGCCTTTTTAAACGCGCCATCGCCGAGAGCTCCACCACCACCGCCCCCGAGCCTCAGCATTCCTTCCGCCTGATGGACGAGGCGCTGGAGACCGGGCGCGAGACCATGGAGCGCTTCAAGGTCTCCACGATTGCGGAAATGCGCGCCCTGCCTGCCGAGCAGATCGTGGAGGCGGCGGATGTAAACCACCACATCACCGTCGACGGCTATATCCTGCCGAAGACGCCGTATGAGGCTTACCTTGCGGGCGAACACAATGAGACGGCCATGCTCCACGGCTTCAACGCCGAGGAGGGCACGCCCTTCATCCTCTTCGACCAGGCCAGCCTCAAGAACTACGAGACCAAGGTGCGCTCTTACTTTGGGGCCTATGCCGATGAGGTGCTGGCCCTGTATTCCCCCAAAACGGACGACGAGGCCAGGACCATGTGGCTGAACCTCTATTCCGGCGTCTACTTCACCCACGGCCACTGCTGCCTGAGCCGCCAGGCCATCCGGGCAGGGGAGCCCGTGTGGGAATATTACTTCACCAAGGAAAACGGGCGGCTCTCCGCCTGGCACAGCGGGGAAGAGGTCTACTGCTACAATAACATCCCAGCGGACTCGAAGCTCTACGACGAGTCTGACCGCGCCCTTGCCGATCTGTTCAGCGACTACTTTGTAAACTTCATCCGCTCCGGCGACCCCAACGGTGAGGGCCTTCCCGTCTGGGATGCGAGCAGCGACGGCACAAACGTCATGCTGCTGGGCGATGAGCAGAAGATGGTCACTGACCCGTACATCCCGATCGACGACATTCTCGACCGTATGCAGGGCTGGGAAGAATAAGCCGCCGAACATACAAACCCCGGAGGAATTCCTCCGGGGTTTTACTGTAAAGATTAATAAAATGTGGCGACGGCCTGCTCGGGGGGCTCGCATTCTTCGTGGCTGATGTAGGTCAGCACGGGGCCCTTGCGGCCGTAGGCCATGTGGAACTTGAAGTTCACCTTTGCGGTGAGGATCACCCAGCCCTCATCCGTCACGGTATCCGCCTTGTCCCAGTTGCAGACCAGGGCCGCAAACTGGATATCCTCCACGCAGCAGGTCATCACGTGGCGGCCGATGACAAAGGTCTTGGGCGGCAGGCGCTTGCGCTTGAGGGTCTTGGCCTTGAAGCGGACCTTCTTGCCCTCGTACTTCTTGGGCTCCTCGCTCATGTCGCGGTACCACAGGGCATAATCGTCGTCGCCGATCTCGATGATCGGGGCGTTTACGTCGAAGGGCAGGGGGTCCTGAATGTCGTCGTAGACCACGTTGCCGTCCGGGGCTTCGTAGGCGATGTCGGCACGTCTCGACGCGCCGCGCACGATCTTGTGGAAGGCCATCTTGTCCATGTCGGGGGTAAAGCGGTTGAAGACCACCAGCTCGCAGCTCTTGAGCTTGTCATAGACAAGCTGACGCATGTTGGTGTTGTAGGTGAGGAAGGTGGTCGCGTCGGCGAACATGAACTCCTGATACACCATCCAGTTTTCCGGCATGACGGAATAGAGAGCGTCGAGCATCCACATGCCGTTATACTCGATGAGCACGCGCTCGGCCTTCGTCTCCTTTACGAAGCGGAGAAGGTCGCCGGTGGTCAGCTCGCTCTGGTCGTGGATCACGCGGATCTGTACGCCGCCCTTGGCAAACTCGTCAGGGGCGTATTCCTCCTCGCCCTCCTCGCACACCAAAAGCAGCGTGGGCTCGCCGTTGCAGAAGCGCTTGTCTTCCAGGGTCTCCTGAATGAATTTGGTCTTGCCGGCCTCGAGGAAGCCGGTAAACAGGTATACGGGCATATCCCGCTGCTCGGTATTAGCCAAGGTTGAACAGCTCCTTCAGGGCGTTTTCGTTGATGTGGGAACCGATCACGCAGAAGCGGCCGGTCACGGCAGCCTGGCCGCGGCGAAGGTCGATCTCACCGGGGACGTAGTCAAAGTAGAGCCACTGGCCGTCGGATGCGTCCACGATGCCCTTGGCACGCAGCACGGCGCCGAAGCGGGCCTCATCGTCGAGCTGGCTGAGGGTATTGCGCAGCTCTTCCTCGGTGAACTTCTTCGGGGTCTCCATGCCCCAGCTCTGGAAGATCTCGTCGGCATGGTGATGGTGATGATGGTGGTGATGCTCGTGTTCGTCATCGTCATCGTCATGATGATGGTGATGGCACTCGCACTCGGGATCGTCGCACTCCTCGCCGTCCTCATGGTGGTGATGGTGATGATGCTCGTGCTCGTCATCGTCATCATCGTGGTCATGGTGATGGTGGTGCTCGTGCTCATCGTCGTCATCGTCATGATGGTGATGATGATGGCACTCGCATTCGGGATCGTCGCACTCGTCCTCGTCGTGGTCGTGATGGTGATGATGGTGCTCGTGCTCCATCTCTTCCAGCTCATGCTTGAGACCATTCTTGTCCATGGCCTCACGGATCTGCTCGCCGCTGAGCTGGGCCCAAGGGGTGGTGATGAGACCGGCCTCGGCATTGAGGGCCTTCAGGATCCCGGTTGCCTCGAGGGTCTTCTCGGGCTTTGCGGTATCGGTGCGGCTCATGACGATGAGGTCGGCATTGGCAACCTGGTCGTTGAAAAACTCGCCGAAGTTGCGGGCGTACATCTTGGCCTTGCCCGCGTCGACGACGGTGACCTTCGCGCCGATGTGGGCGCCTTCCACGCGCTCAACGGCTCTTGCCACATCGGACAGCTTGCCCACGCCCGAGGGCTCGATGAGGATGCGGTCGGGGGCGTAATCGTCCATGACCTTCTTGAGGGCCTTGGTAAAGTCGCCCACCAGGGTGCAGCAGATGCAGCCGGAGTTCATCTCCGTGATCTGTACGCCGGCATCCTGCAGAAAGCCGCCGTCAATGGCGATCTCACCGAATTCGTTTTCGATGAGCACCAGTTTTTCATTCTGATACCCTTCCGCGATCAGCTTGCGGATGAGGGTGGTTTTCCCCGCGCCGAGAAAGCCGGAGAAGATGTCTATTCTTGTCATGGTGATAAGTCTTCCTTCCATGTATATATTTCCAAAAAGGTATTATATCACCCTTGTCAATGCCTTATCCGTGCAAAAAGCGGGGCAAAATGCCCCGCTTGGAAAACATTTACCGTTTATTCATAAACGAAGACAGGGGCACGGTTTTCCCCGTGCCCCTGTATGATCCTGTGCGTGGGATCAGATGTCCAGCAGGTCGCTGTAGGCCTTCAGCGCACCGTCGGTCTCGTGGGCCAGAACGCGCTTTGCCAGCACCTTGCCGAGCTGCACGCCCTCCTGGTCGAAGCTGTTCAGATTCCAGCAGAAGCCCTGGAACATGACCTTGTTTTCAAAGTGGGCCAGCAGCGCGCCGAGGGATTCTGGGGTGAGCTGCTCGCCGATGATGATGCTGGAGGGACGGCCGCCCTCAAAGCTCTTGTTGGGGTTTTCGTCCTGCTTGCCGCAGGCGAAGGCCATGATCTGGGCCGCGACGTTGGCGCACAGCTTCTGCTGGCTGGTGCTGCCCTGGATGTCGACGTCCATGCCCGCCTGGTTGCGGCGGAAGCCCACGAACTGCAGCGGCACGATGTCGGTGCCCTGGTGCAGGAGCTGATAGAAGGAGTGCTGGCCGTTGGTACCCGGCTCACCGAAGATGACGGGGCCGGTGACGTAGTTCACGGGCTCGCCGAAGCGGTTGACGTGCTTGCCGTTGGACTCCATGTCCAGCTGCTGCAGGTGTGCCGGGAAGCGGCTGAGGGCCTGGGAATAGGGCAGCACGGCGGTGGCGGGGTAGCCCAGGACGTTGCGCTCGTATACGCCGATGAGGGCGTCGAGCAGGGCGGGGTTTTTGAGAAGATCGGTCTCCTTTGCGGTCAGATCCCCGGCATGCGCGCCGTCGAGGAAGCGGGCAAAGACCTCGGGCCCGAAGGCCAGGGACAGCACCGCGCCGCCCACGCAGGAGGTGGAGGAATAGCGCCCGCCGATGAAGTCGTCCATAAAGAAGGCTTCAAGGTAATCACTGGATTTGGCCAGGGGAGAGGTCTCGCTCGTGACGGCGACCATGTGTTTTGCCGGGTCGAGGCCCGCATTTCGGAGGGCATCCTTGACAAAGCTCTCATTGGTCAGGGTCTCCAGCGTGGTGCCGGACTTGGACACCAGCACGAACAGGGAGTGGGCAACGTCGATGGTTTTCAGCACGCTCGCCGCATCGTCGGGGTCGACGTTTGAGATGAAGCGGGCGTCCATCTTGAGGGTGCCGTTGGCGCGCGCCCAGTTCTCCAGAGCCAGGTACATGGCGCGGGGGCCCAGGTCGCTGCCGCCGATGCCGATCTGCACGACGGTGGTAAACTTCTCGCCGGCCGCGTTGGTGATCTCGCCCGCGTGGACCTTATTGGCAAACGCCGCGGCCTTCTTCTGCTCGTTCACATAGAAGTCGCGCTTATTGACGCCGTCGTGCATGACGGCCTCGCCAAGCTGGCCGCGGGTCAGCTGATGGAGCACCAGGCGTTTTTCACCGGTGTTGATCATCTCGCCGTTATAGAGCGCGGCAAACTTCTCGGTGAGCTGCGCCTCGGAAGCAAGCTCCGCGAGGGCGCCAAGCACCTCGTCGTCCACGGCCTTGGCGGCAAAATTATAGCTCAGGCCGCATGCCATGGGAACGCTGTACTTTGCGACACGCGCAGCCCCCTTCTCGCCGCTCATGGCTTCGGGGAGGTTCACGCGGTTCAGGGCACTCAGTTTTTCATAAGCGGGCAGGGTGTCAAGATTTTTCCAGGCAATCATCGTTTGATCTATCCTTTCGTTCATGGTGATATACGAGAGATTACCTTTATTCTAACGCACCGCCCGCGGAATGTCCAGTTATTTCAGATCCTCGCCGCGGATATATTTGCCCATGGGCTTCCACAGCAGCAGGCCGACGACGAGGCAGATCACCATGTCGATCAGCATGTAGCTGCCGTTATAGAGAAAGGAGTAAAACCATGGGGTGGTCATGGTCATGCCGAAGAAGGTCTCGGGCATGTATTCGCCCCAGACCCACACGCCCACAAGGTAGTGGACGAGGAAGCGGGCCAGGGAGCCCACGACCGTGCCGGTAAAGAAGCCATACTCCTGCGCGTGGAAAAGGCCCGCAAAGCCCAGCACCGTGAAAGCCACGATGTAGTCGCCCAGCATGGACTGCCAGCCCCAGGCGTAGGCGCCGTCGAGCAGAAGCTGCAAAACGCTGTACACAAAGCTTGCGAGCATGCCGGGTCCGAATCCCCAGCGGGCGCAGAAGATAAAGATCGGCAGCATTGCCACCGTGATCGAGCCGCCCTGGGGCAGTTCAAAGAGCTTGAGGTAGCAAAGCACCTGGGCCAGAGCGACAAAGATCGCGCCTTCGGTCAGACAGCGGAGTGTGAGCTTGGATTTGTTCATGATGTGTTCCTCCCATACTAAAAAATTGGGAAGCATTGCGCGCAAAAAACGCAGGCTCAAAAAAAAGAACCTGCGGCAGCATGCGCACTCTGTTTCCTACGCCGGCATTATCCGGATCAGGTTCCAGGGTTTCAAGGCGCGTTTACCTTGTCTCAGCCGGAAGCATCCAGCACCCCTTTTGTTTGTGTCTGCATTGTAGCACCATGAATGGGCATTGTCAAGAAAGGGCTTTTCATTCAAGGCGGGAGTGTGATATAGTGTATCCAACTCACAGAAAGAGATGATCTCATGCAGCGAACAGATAAACCCGTGGCGGTGCTGGCAGGTACGCCGGTGGACACGCAGATGGGCGCGGATGTGCTTCTGGCCCACGGCCTTGAGCCCCGAAACTTTCCGGTGTCCCGGCACCCGCTGGAGCAGGCTGCCTTCCAGGTAAAATCCAAAGACGAAAAGCAAGCGGCACTGACCGAAATTCTGAACCAAGCCATGGACGCCGGCTGCGGCAGCGCCTTTATCTACTGCAACTCTCTGTCAGGCTCGGCGGATTTCCCGGCGCTTTCAAGAGAACTCGGCATCCGGATCGTGACGCCCATGGACGCCTACGGCACGATCGCGCGGAAGTACCGCCGCCTCGGCGTGGTGGCCTACAACGGGCAGGCCCTGGCCGGGATCGACACCGCCATGGTGCGCGCAAACCCCGACATTCTGCTTCAGCCCGCCGGCATTCCGGAGGTCACCATCGACATCGAGGCCGGACTTTTGCCGGACGAGATTATCCGCCGCCGCCATCTCGCGGAGCTCATGGCCTATCTTGAGGCCTGCGGCTGTGAGGCACTGGTGCTGGGCTGCACCCATTTCCCGTATTTGACCGACACCCTGCGCGCCTACACGACGCTCCCGCTCCTGGATCCGGCGGAGGAGATGGTGCGGCAGCTGACAGAGGCTTAAGGAGGAAACGTTATGCTCAATCATATGCTCGTGGCGGTCAATGCCGTGCTGCCGAGCTTTCTGATCATCGCCCTGGGACTGTTCGTCCGGCGGCGCGGGATGTTGGACGACACCTCCCTCGGCAAGTTCAACTCCGTCGCCTTCCGCGTGTTCCTGCCCTTCCAGATTTTCAAGAACATCTATGACGCCCCGATCGGCGAGACCTTTGATTTGAAGCTGATCCTGTTCATCTTTTTCGGCCTGCTCGCCGCGGGCGGCCTTGCCCTGCTCACAGCCACGCTCACCGAGTCGCGGCGAGACCGCCGCGGTGTCATGGCCCAGGGGATGTTCCGCGCAAACTATGTGCTGCTGGGGCTGCCGCTGATCCAGTCCCTGTTCGGCGACGCCGGGACGGGGCTTGCCTCGCTGCTGATCGCAGTCAATATCCCGATCTACAACGTCCTGTCGGTCATCTTTCTCGAGCTCTACTCCGGCGGCAAGGTCGATGTTCGCAAAATGCTCAGGGACATTGTGACAAATCCCCTCATCGACGCAACCGCCGTCGCTCTGCTTGCAAAGGCTGTGCATCTGCCGGTCTATGCTGTTCCGGTCGTCGCCAGTGTCCTCAAGTCCCTCGCCGCGGTGGCAACGCCGCTGTGCCTGTTCATTCTGGGCGGCTCCTTCGCCCCGGCGGGCATTCGCGGCTATGCGAAAAGCCTGTGGCTGACGGTCGCCTTCAAGCTGGTGGTGATCCCGGGCCTTGCCCTCGCCGCGGCCGCGGCCATCGGCATAAGGGGCATCGGCCTCGGCGTCGTGATGATGAGCTTCGGCGCGCCGACGGCGGTCAATTCCTACACCATGGCCCGCGAGCTCGGCGGCGACGGGGATCTTGCCGCTTCCATTGTCGTCTTTTCCTCAGCCCTGTCCTGCCTGTCCCTCTTCGGCTGGATCGTTCTGCTGAAGGCGCTGGGGCTGTTTTGAACATATGCAAAAAACAGCGTCACACCAAAAAGAGAATTTTAATAGATTTCGGGCCGCCTCCATGCGGCCCGAAACAGCACATATTAAAAGGCGCCGCCTTGTTTTAGGCAGCGCCTTTGTTTGTTCAGATCAGTTTCTTTCCCATTTTACGGAACTCTCTCGCCTGCTCGACGGTGGGCCAGGTGAAGTAGCTGCCCTTCTCCGTCTCGTTTTTGCGGGCACTCACGGTGCCGGCCGCGATCTCTTCGATGGCCTTGACCATCAGGTCGCCGCCCACGGTTTTGGTCTTCTTCATGAGGCGGAACATGCTTTTACAGTCGGAGATGTCCACGCTCCCCTGCTCGATGATGTCGCCGTCGTCGAGCTTGGCGCTCATGTAGTGCACCGTCGCGCCGCCCTCCTTTTCGCCCTTGTACAGATACCAGAACGAGGGCAGCAGGCCGCGGTAGTTCGGCAGCAGCGCGCCGTGGACGTTGATGACGCCGTGCTTCGGCACGCCCAGCAGTTCGTCCCGGATGATCTGCGGGGCAGAGTAGGAGATGATGAGGTCGGGATTCAGATCCCGGATATGCTGGACATAGGCGGGATCATTGCTGTTGGTGATGACGCGGTAGGGGATGCGGTTCTTCTTCGCCGTGTCCCGGACCGAGCAGCTTCCGTGAAACAGCCGGTAGCCCGCGAGCCGGTCGAGGTATTTCTCCGCCTCGCGCCCCACGGTGACAAAGCCCATC
Source organism: Candidatus Limivicinus sp. (assembly GCA_045130755.1). Classification (GTDB taxonomy): domain Bacteria; phylum Bacillota; class Clostridia; order Oscillospirales; family Oscillospiraceae; genus Limivicinus. Next base: position 15,030 of record JBGUQD010000208.1, read on the forward strand.
TTGGCGCACTGCCAGGGCCCGAACCACTTGAGGTAGTCCCCCGTCTTGTTTTCAAGCGCCGACTTGCAGTCGACCTGCACGACCTCGAGGATCTCACAGACCTGCGCCGCCTTGTCGATATTCCGGGGGATGAAAAAGCGGTCGGCCTGGGTCATGACCACAACTCTCAGTTTGCCGGGCATACCGGTTCCTCCTTTTTCTCCGCCGCCCATCCGAGCAGCGTGCCGAAAATCCGTTCGGGCGTTTTTCCCGCGATCTGACATACGATGCACACCACCGTCCACCAGATCATTTTGAGATCGAAGCCCACGCCGCGCTTGTCGAGATATACAAGGTCCAGAGTCAGCCGCGTCGGCAGTACGTCGCGCACGTATTCTTCCTCGGACTCGATCTGATCGCCGTAGAGGTAGTCATACAGGGCGGACGGCCCGGTGAGGCCCGAGGTCACCTCGCCCGCCGCGGCATAGCGGCCGCCGCGGGTGATTTCCACCTGGTCCACCGCTGCCGGGCGCGGCCCCACGATGCTCATGTCTCCGATGAGAATATTGATGAGCTGGGGCAGTTCGTCGAGCTTCGTTGCCCGGATGAAGCGGCCGAAGGGGAAAATGCGGTCCTCCTCCCCGCGGAAGACAGACTCGTTTGCCTTGCCCTGCCGCATGGAACGGAACTTGAACATATTGAAGATTCGGTTATTCTTTGTGGTGCGCTTTGCAAGGTAGAAGACGGGGCCGGGGTCGGAAAGCTCAATGCCAAGCATGACAATGAGCCCCAGCGGGAACAAAACGATGAGCCCCAGCAGGGCGCAGCCCATGTCAAACAGGCGTTTGAGAAAGAGATACAAAAAATGCATGATGCCTCTCCTACATCCGGCGGAAGACCGCTTCAAACGCCTCTGCATAGCGGCAGCCCGCCTGCGCCCCGCGCCACGCCGCGAGTCCCCGCAGGGCCTCATCGGAGCGGGGATGGGGGTAGGGGCGCATAACGCCCGCGTAGAGGGCCAGGGCCTCCAGCTTTCTGTCGAGGCCCGTCTCCCCGATCTCCACAAAGAGATTGGGTGTAAAGCGGTTCACAGAGCTGTCCAGGGACCACTCGGTAGAGGACGGCACCTCCATATACCACAGCTCGCGCAGGGGAGGGATGTTCTCCCGGCGCTGGAAGAGCCGCACGGCGGCCTGCACGGCGCCGCTTGTCATGGCGTGGTCGATGTTGGTGTCGGAGGGGTGATGGGTGATGACGGCGTCAGCGCCGAAGTCCTCGATGCATTTTTCCACAAACTGTACCAGCTCCAGATGCGGCACGGTGTTCATCCTGATGTTGGGAAAGTCGGCGGCGTAAGCCTTGCTCACACCCAGCAGCGCGTGGGCCCGCGCCTGATCCGAGGCGAGGGTCGCCGAGATATTGGCCCGGGCGGCAGCGTGGTTTGCCATGGTGGCCACAGCGACCTCATGGCCCGCCTGCGTGAGCTTACAGATGCTCGCCCCGGCGCCCAGGACCTCATCGTCCGGGTGGGCGACGACAATCAAATATTTCATAAGTCCTTCTCCCCTTGTTTTTTGCCCCACTGTATCACAGGGGCGGGAAATAATCAAGCGCGGCCCAGCCGGTCCAGGATGCGCTGCCGTGTCTCGTCGAACAGGAGATCCCGGTTGTTGCGGAAGTAGGCCTCGCACCCGAATTCCGATACGAACCACGAGGTATCAAAGCCCGCGGTGATCTCGGTCACAAAGAGCACCAGCTCCTGGCTCGCTCCGACGGCGGTCTCAAGAAAGCGGAAGGCGCTGTCGAACATGGTGCCGGTCTCGTCGGCGAGCGCTTCGCGCTTTTCTGTGTCGGCGGCGAAGAGGGCGCGCACGGCGTCAAACTGCGTGTCCGCGTCCTGCGTCTCGTCCAGCGTTTTCAAATAGGCCTCAAGCCGATTGATCTCCGCCTGGCGCAGGTACTTCTGTTCCCTGTCGTCCTGCCCGGCGTCGGCGGCGCGCTTGAGGGTCGCGCGGCGGGTGGCGGCTATCTCCCGCAGCACGTCGGCGGGCGCCTCGGGAAGCCTCGCCTTGACGGCGCTGAGCCCGTCGTAGAGGGCCGTGCACAGGGCGTCCTGCCGCCGGGTATCACGGGAAGCCTCGGTTAAGCGCGAGAGCAGCAGCCCCATCACCGCGAGCTTTTCGTCAAAGGGCGCGGCGGCAAACTCCGTTATCGTCACCTTCGGCGCCTGCCCGCGCAGGATGTCGTCGATATGATAGACCTGGCGGTACTTGTTGTAAAGGGCATAATAGTTGGTAAAATCCCGCGCAACGCCCGGCATCTGGATATACTGCACCGCAAGCTCGGTATCCGGGGCGATGCCCTCGGCCTCATAGGCATAGAGGATCTCGCTTAAATCCTCCCAGCCGCGGGCGGTGGCAAACTGCATGCCGTCGGCGGAATTTTCGATGCGGTAGAAGTTTTCCTTCTTGAGATCGAGGTAGGAAATCACCGCCCCGTGCAGGCCCTTTTTGAGGGCGTAGTCCTTCCAGACGGCAAAGTCTTCCTCCACGTTGATGCGCTTGACGCGGTCGAGCGTCACCACGTCGAAGTCCCGGACCGAGCGGTTATACTCCGGCGGGTTGCCCGCGGCGACGATGAGCCAGCCTTCGGGCAGGCGCTGGTTTCCGAAGGTCTTGCACTGCAAAAACTGGAGCATCATCGGGGCCAGGGTCTCGGACACGCAGTTGATCTCGTCGAGGAACAAAATGCCCTCCCGGATGCCGGTCTTTTCCATCAGGGCGTAGACCGAGCCCAGGATCTCGCTCATGGTGTACTCGGTGACGGTGTGCTCCACCCCGTCATAGACGCGCTTTTCGATAAAGGGCAGGCCCACGGCGCTCTGGCGGGTGTGGTGGGTGATGGTATAGGACACGAGCCCCACGTTTTCCTCGGCGGCGATCTGCTCCATGATCTGGGTCTTGCCGATGCCCGGCGGGCCCATGAGCAGCACGGGACGCTGCCTTACGGCGGGGATGCGGTAATTGCCCAGCGCGTCCCGGCTGAGGTAGGCGCGCAGGGTGTTGCGGATCTGTTCCTTGGCTTGTTTGATGTTCATGGTGTTTTCCTCACAATTCGGGAAGTTCGGCCAAAACTTCCTCCTGCCAAAATTCCTCAAAGCCCTCATGCTGCTTTTTCCACGGCATGTCCGGCATGATGCGGATTGCCCAGGGCGGGATCTGCACCGAAAGCGGCGGCTCGTCCAGCAGGACAAAGGCGACCTCATAGTCCGGGCGCTTTTCCGGGTAGATGCCCATACCGTCGGTAAAATACAAAAGTCCCCGCAGATTGGCAAACTCCCCGGTTTTCAAAAGAGCGTCCACATGCCGAAAAACCGGGCGGAAGTCTGTGGCGCTGCCGCCGGAGAGGGTCAGATCCTCCATGTAGCGGCGCAGCTCCTCGAGACTCGTGATCTTTTTATCTGACCGCAGCTCGTCGTCGCACTGCAGGATGTGGATGTTGAGCCGGCGGGTGAAGGTATCGGCCGAGCGCAGGATCGCATAGGTGGCAGCCAGAAACTCCCGCACCAGCACGCCGGAGGTGGACATGGAGGTGTCGATGGCGATGACGAAGTCCTCGATGCGCTTTTCCTCTTTGGTCTCCGGCGGCTCGATGAGGGGCATGTTGCCGTAGTGCATGAGGCCGTAGGTATAGTAGATATAGTCGAAGGCGTCCGCGTCGGCGCGCAGGACCTCGCGGGGGGCGGCAAAGCGGCGCAGGAATTTGCGGTAATCCACATCGTCCCGCGCGGCGATGGACAGCTGCTCGGTCACGCCCTCCCCGCCCGTGCCGCTCTCGGAGACCATGGTGTTCAGCGCGGTCTGGGCGCTGGAGGCTGCGTTCTGCCATTTCTGATCCTGGCGCTCGCTCCGCTCCCGCTCCCGCTTTTCTTCGAGATCCCAGAGGCTGTGATCGTCCATGGCAAAGAGGCGCTGCAGGCTTGCGATCTTATATTCCGGCAGACGCTCCCGCAGGAGCATGCGATAGATCCCCTCGGCGGAGAGGACCTTCAGCTCCCGGCGGCACTCGGTCAGGAAAAACTGCTTCGGCGGAGCCGGACGCTGGGCAAGGCAGGCATAGGGCAGGGAGTCGATGACGCTCTCGACGGCGGCATCGCAGGCCAGATCCCAGAGCGCCGCGTCCCGCCCCCGGCGCTTGGCCAGGTGCCGGAACAGGCAGTGGAGTGTCATGTGCAGGTTCAGCCGCGGCGAAAAGCGCTCGCTTTTCATAAAGCCCGAGGCAAGGAAGGCCGCGTTATAGCAGAGATTCTCCCCGTCGGTGGCGGCGCTTGTAGTCACGTCGTCCCCCGGCATAGGTATAAGGGCGCACAGCGGTCCGCTCAGATACGGCATGGCCACACCCAGCTGCGCCCGGCCCGCGAGCAGGATCTCCCTCCCTGCGGCAGATAAATTGTCAGTGTTGTCGGTCATGGTTTTACAGTTCAAACTTTTTTGTTTTTCCCGTCCCCGGTGTCTTTCTCCGCTGCTCCAATAACAGGGCGGTGGCCTCGGTGAAGCGCAGGGCACGGGACTCATTCAGGGCAAACTCCAGCGCGTTCGCATCCGGCACGCCCAACTCCAGCAGCAGGCGCAGGCCGTGGGCGTCGCGCTCATGCAGCGCAAAGCACAACGCCTCCCGCAGGTTCATGCGCAAATGGGACGCGTACTGCTCCCGCGCCCGGTCGGAGAGCTCCGCCGGCCAGCGCAGACGATAAAACGCCAGGCGCAGGGCACTTTCTTCCTCGTGCTCCGCTGCCACATAGTCCCGCCACAGGGCATCATAGTCCGCAGCTGCCAGCTTCTTGGCCCGGAACACCCCATGGTAGGCGTAGCCTCCGCCGACGATCTTGAGCTCGAAGTGGTGGGCGGGGCTGTTCTCGGTATAGTTTTCAAAATACTCGGGGAAAATGAGGCGGAGCGTGGCCCCGTCGGCACGGTGGATCGTCACATCCAGCTCCTGCGGCAGGCTCTGGACAAGGCTTGCCAGAGCCGGGCCCTGCTCATGCGAGACACGCGTAAGCTCCACGCGGGAAAAGAGGCGGCAGTTCATGAAGCTTGCGCTGCCGAAGGTGCGCACGCCGTCAAAAAAGCGCAGTGTCTCCATGCGTCTGAGATTCATGAAGGCATAGTCCCCGACGCTTTGAAGCCCCCGCGGCAGGGTCAGCGCGGTGATGTTACGGTTATCCCAGTCTGCGCCTTCCGCGCCGCCCAGAACCGTCACTTCCTCACCCTCGGCTGGTTTTGCCCCATGGGCAAGGGCGCGGTCGGAAAGGCCGGTGACCGGCAGGCCGAAGATCTCGTCCGGCAGGGCGGCATTTTCGTCGCAGGTCACGGCGCGCAGGATCGTGACGCCGTTTTTCTCCCGCCGCACCGTGAGACGCCAGTTTGTAAGGCCGCTGATGGTTTCCACGCTGATTCTCCCCTGTTGTGATTCAATGGCCTTACTATACCTTTTTTCACGCGTATTTACAATATAAACGGTAGAAAAAAAGCACAGTATAGGCTATACTGTACTTGTTCGATTGAAAGCAACGCTTTCAATCGAGATACTCACGCTTACGTCAGAAGAAGCTCGCGTTGCTTCGTTTCCGTCAAGCGTGACGAAAACTCCGCTATGCTCCCTCCTTCTTCCTTACCAAAATCAAAGCATTGGCTTTGATTTTGAGAGGAAAACGGAAGGAACGGAATGCAGCTTTCGCCATTAGGTGGAAGCGGAATGCAGTGAGTTTCGTTTGACGACGGCGTGAGGGTTCGCTTTGCTCACCTATGGTGTTTTTGACGAGGCAAAGCCCCGTCAAAAACGATTAAAAAAAAAAGGAAGTCTTACTATGACCGATTATGAAGCGCTCTGCATGAAGCTCACGGGGCTGCTGGACGGCGTGCCGCACCGGATCGCAAATCTCGCCAACGCCTCGGCGCTCATCTATGAAAGTCTTGAAGATCTCAACTGGGCGGGCTTTTATCTTCTGGAGGGCGAGACGCTTGTGCTCGGCCCGTTTCAGGGAAAACCCGCCTGCATCGAAATCCCCCTGGGCCGCGGCGTGTGCGGCACGGCGGCGCAGACCGGACAGACCCAGCTGGTGCCGGACGTGCACCTCTTCCCCGGGCACATTGCCTGCGACAGCGCCTCCAACTCCGAAATCGTGGTGCCGCTGCGCGTGGACGGGAAGGTCGTGGGCGTGCTGGATCTGGACAGCCCCTGGCCCGGCCGCTTCACCGTTGAGGATCAGGCCGGGCTCGAGGCCGTCGGGTCGATCGTGTCTCAGATGCTCACGCGCTGCTGCTGAGTCTCATCCTCCCGCTCCGCATGCCGGGGATGGCGGCGGGGCGCGTAGTCCCGCAGGTCCACGCCCGTGAGCTGTTTGATGACCCACACGAAGAACAGCAGCACCAGGATCGGGATCACACAGGAGGTCACGATCATGACCGCCACCGCCTCCACAAAGCGGTTGAGCGTTTCGGCTGCCCGGTTGGTGAGGCTGCCGGTGGTCTCCTTGATCTTGCCGAGGATCTTTTCGATGAGGCCCTGGTCCTCCTGCGCCTGCACCAGCTCGTCGGTGGTCTCGGTCAGCGCCTCGGCTGACAGGATGGTCTCGTTGATGGAGTCCTGATAACGGTCATAGATGGTGTCCGAGAGCTTGAGGCTCAGCGGAATCACACACAACAGCAGAAGCCCCGCCAGCAGAAACCTGCCGCCCTGCACCGCCCAGCGGCGGGACGAGCGCAGCGCGCCCACGATGAAGAACGCGCATGCCAGCGGCACCAGCAGCCGAAACACCCCCGCCGGGATAATGGCCAGCAGGTACTTCTCGGCGTACAGCACGCAGAGGATCACCAGAAAATATTCCGAAAAATCCGCGAGCTTTTCGGCAATGGGCGTGGCAGTATCCCCCGGGATGGCGGAGATGCCGGCGGAGGTCACGGTCGCCGTCGCCGTCAGACGCAGGACCGTGGCGGTCTTCTCGTCGATGGAGGCAGTGCATTCCTGTACGGCACCGTCATAGAGCTTGGAATCCGGGAAGCTCTTCGCCAGCGGGAAGAAGGACACGAGCGCCAGGATCACGAGCGCGATGCTCACGGCGATTTTTGATACTGTGTTATTCATGCTTTATCCCTCGCTCTTTCTACAGGATCATGCATAGTTTAGCATATGCCGTGTATAAATTCAATGTTACATAACGGAAAGGAGACACCATGAAAAAACTTCTCTCCCTTCTCCTGGCGGCGGTGCTGCTGCTCGGTGCAGCCGCCCCTGCCTTCGCGGAAAACGATCCCGCCTATGCTGCCGCCATCGAGGCGCAGGCTTTCGCGGTGGCTATGGCCTACCACGAGGGCGGCTTCTTCGACAGCATCACACCCCGCGACCCCGCTCTGCTCTGGGAGGCCAGCGGCTGGTACGCCGCATGGCTTTACCGCACGGAGGGCGTTGATCTTCTGACGGAGGACATGCTGCGCGACTTTCAGCGCTCGCTGGGCGTACAGACGGCGCCGGACGCCCCGGACACGCCGGATATCCGCATTCTGCACAGCTCCGACGGTTTGAGGCTCTACGATTTTCAGGGTTATAAGGCCCGTCTGGACGAGACGCTCGGCCTGTCTCTCTCCTTCACGCTGGACGCCCCTGCGCCCTTCGAGGCCGACGTCACGATCCGGCAGTACTTTTCGACCGACGCTGCCGCCGGACGGCAATACTCCCTGCGCTTCGGTCTGAACCGCAATGCCGGCAGCGCCTTCCGCTACAGCCTCCTGAACGTCACCGCCGAAGATGTCGGCCCCGTGTGGGATCCGGCACTGGATTTTGACTGGGACGGCCTGATCGCGGCAAACAGTCTCAAAAACATTTTCTCCATGTACGACAGTGTGCGCATCAAGAACAGCGTGGAGGGCATCATGCCCATCTGGCTCTTTAAGCGGGACGGAAAGCTCTGCATCCTGCGCACTTCCGAGAATTATATTGAGGGCGAATACAACGGCTGCTGGTTTTTTGTGGAGCCGGGTGAGGACGGCGTGATGCGCCCCCGGATCGCGGGCTTTGACGCGCAGTGCGGTGACAGCGAATTTCGCGACAACTATGTCTCCAACTATGTCTACGGCGCGTCCGTCGTGGATCTCGACCGGGTGGACGGGGACTTTACGCGTATGCACGTGACGTTTGTGGGCGACTGGCTCGAGGACGTGGCGGTGGACCGGGGACTGCTGCTCCTGCGCGAGACGGTGAGCCGGATCGACGAAGAGACCCCGCCCATCGTGACCGGCTTCTTCTACGGCGAAACGCCGCCGGAGGCAAAGTATCTCGACAGCTGGAAGGGCCCGATGCGGCATATTACGCTCCACTGGGAGAACTGGCGCGGCGGCGGGCCGCAGACATGGACCGAGACCGTCGAGGTCCCCGCCGACTGGGAATACCTGCCCTGGGAGGCCCGCTGGGACGATTACACCATCTACATGAACGAGGGCTATACAAAGCTCTATGCCTACCCCGGCGACGGGACGGAGGACTACGAGCTGTACCTCACGACAGCAAAAGGGTGAGATACAGTGTGGAGTGAGGAGTTTGGAGGAGATACAGTGTGGAATTATGAGTGTGGAGTGTGGAGTTATTCTTTCGCGGACTGTTTAAAATCGTCGCGAAGCGACACCTTCACTCCAAACTCCAAACTCCTAACTCCAAACTCTTTCAGTCTTGTACTTTCCCTGAAATCTGTTATAATAAGCGCAACACGCTTATTATAGTTTGCTTTCAGTCGTTTTTCTCGCCGCTGGCGCGGCAACCGAAAAACATGACACAGTATATCCCAGCCGCGCCGCGTCTGGGATATACTCACCCCCTGCTTAGAGAAAACACACCAGAAAGGTTTCGAATTATGCTTGAACTGAAAAACCTCTGCTTCGGCGTTGAAAGCGAGGACAGTACCAAAGAGATCATCCGGGACGTGAGCTTTGTCGTCCCCGACGAAAAATTCGTCGTCATCACCGGTCCGAACGGCGGCGGCAAGTCCACGCTGGCCCGCCTCATCATGGGCATCGAAAAGCCCAGCTCCGGCCGCATTTTTCTGGACGGCAAGGACATCACCGAGCTCGGCATCACGGAGCGCGCGAAGCTTGGCATCAGCTTTGCCCTGCAGCAGCCCGTACGCTTCAAGGGCATCCATGTGGTGGATCTGCTGAGGCTCGCCTCCGGCAACCCCAAGCTCAGTGTCGGTGACGCGTGCGATTACCTCTCCGCAGTGGGCCTGTGCGCCCGCGACTACATCAACCGCGAAGTCAACGCCAGCCTTTCCGGCGGCGAGATGAAGCGCATCGAGATCGCTACGGTGCTTGCCCGCGGCACCACCCTCTCCGTTTTTGACGAGCCGGAGGCGGGCATCGACCTGTGGAGCTTTCAGAGCCTCATTCAGGTATTTGAGAATATGCAGAAGCGCACCCACGCCTCCATTCTCATCATCTCCCACCAGGAGCGCATCCTTGAGATCGCCGACTCCATCATCCTCATTGCCGAGGGACAGGTGCGCGGCCAGGGCAGCAAGGAAGAGATGCTGCCCGAACTCATGAAGAGCACCATCCCCGTCACCTGCAACCGTATTCTGGAGGGAGGCGTGAAGAATGCTGACTGAGATCCAAAAGCAGCTGCTGGCCGAGATCGCCGACCTGCACAAGGTGCCGGAGGGCGCCTACAACATCCGCGCAAACGGCGAGGCGGCGGGCCGCAATTCCACCGCCAACATTGAGATCAGCTCCAAGACCGACAAGCCCGGCATCGACATCCGCATCAAGCCCGGCACCAAAAACGAAAGCGTCCATATCCCCGTGGTGCTTTCCGAGAGCGGCCTGAAGGAGGTCGTGTACAACGACTTCTTTGTGGGCGACGACTGCGATGTGGTCATCGTCGCGGGCTGCGGCATCTCCAACTGCGGCGACCAGGACTCCGCCCATGACGGCGTGCACTGCTTCTACATCGGCAAAAACTGCAAGCTCAAATACGTTGAAAAACACTACGGCGAAGGCACCGGCCGCGGCAAGCGCATCATGAACCCCCGCACCGAGGTCTATATCGGTGAGGGCAGCAGCGTGGAGATGGAGATGGTGCAGATCAAGGGCGTGGATGACACCAGGCGCGACACCGTTGCCAAGCTCGAAAAGGACGCGCGCCTGGTGGTGCATGAGCGCCTGCTGACCCACAGCGACCAGAAGGCCGAGAGCGGCTACACGGTCGAGCTCAACGGCGAAAATTCCAGCGCCGACGTGGTGTCCCGCTCCGTCGCCAAGGAGCAGAGCTTCCAGATCTACCGCTCCCGCATTGTGGGCAACGCCCTCTCCAGCGGCCACACCGAGTGCGACGCCATCATCATGGACAAGGCCCGCGTTGTCGCCATCCCTGAGCTGGAAGCAAACGATCTCGACTCCGCCCTGGTGCACGAGGCTGCCATCGGCAAGATTGCCGGCGACCAGATCATCAAGCTCATGACTCTCGGCCTCACCGAAGAGGAAGCCGAGGAACAGATCATCAACGGCTTTTTGCGGTAAACAATCCAAAACAGCACGCGCCCCGGATTTCTCCGGGGCGCGTTTCATTTTCAGTATGGATTACATTCTCTCGGGGGCGTGGACGCCGATGATGCCGAGGGAGATCGCAATGACGCGGCGCACGCAGTCGGCAAGGTACAGGCGGGCCTCCAGAAGGCCGGGCTCCGCGTCCTTGATGCGGCAGACCGTGTAGAAGCGGTGGAAGCGGGCGGCAAGCTCACTGACATACTTGTTGACGCGGCTGGGGTCGAGGTCGCGGGCGGCAAGCCGGATCTCGTCCGGCAGGGCGGCGAGCTGTTTGATGAGCTCCCGCTCGGTCTCGTCGGTGAGAAGCGCCGCGTCCACCGTGTCGGGGATCGTGTGCCCCTCGGCTTTCAGATTTTCAATGAGCGTGCAGATGCGCGCGTGGGCGTACTGTACGTAGTAGACCGGGTTTTCGTTGTCCTGACGCTCGGCAAGCTCCAGGTCGAACAGCACCGGCGACTCGGGCCGGGAGTTGAAAAAGTAGCGGGCGGAGTCCACCGGGATATCGTCCAGCAGGTTTGTAAGGCTGATGGCCTTGCCCGTGCGCTTGGACATGCGCACCTCCTTGCCCTCACTCATGAGCTTGACAAGCTGCATGAGCACGATGGTGAGGCGGTGCTCGCCGTCGAGGCCAAGGGCGTCCAGCGCGCCCTTGAGGCGGGCGACGTGGCCGTGGTGATCGGCGCCCCAGACGTTGACGGCGTAATCAAAGCCGCGGGTCTCGAGCTTGTTGCGGTGGTAGGCGATGTCGGCGGCAAAGTAGGTATAGAAGCCGTTGGCGCGCCGCAGCACGTCGTCCTTGAGCTCGAGCTTGTCGATCTCTTCCTGCTTCTTGCCGGCCTTGAGCATGTTCTCCGTCAGGATCTGCGCGGTCTTGAGCCAGAGGGCGCCGTCCTTTTCGTAGGTGTAGCCCTTCTCGGTGAGCTTTGCCACCGTATCGGCCACAAAGCCGCTTTCGTGCAGGGAGCTTTCAAAGAACCACTCGTCATAGTTGACGCCGTAGCGGCGAAGGTCAGACTGCATCTTGGGGATGTTGCGGTCAAGGCCGAAGCGGGCCATGGCGGCGTGGCGCTCGGCGACATCCTTGCTGAGGAAGCTGTCGCCGTGCTCATCATAGAATGCCCTGGCAAGCTCTTTGATATCCTCGCCCTGGTAGCCGTCCTCGGGGAAGGCGACCTTGTCCTCGCCCAGAATGAGCTGCTGATATCTTGCGTCGATGGAGGAGGCAAACTTTTCGATCTGATTGCCAGCGTCGTTGACATAGAACTCGCGCCAGACATCGTAGCCTGCGCGGTCAAGTACGCTTGCCAGCGCATCGCCCAGGACGCCGCCGCGGGCGTTGCCCATGTGCATGGGGCCGGTGGGATTGGCGGAGACAAACTCCACCATCAGCTTTTTGCCGCGGCCCTCGTCCACGCGGCCGTAGTCCGCACCCTCGGCATTGACGCAGGAGAGCACGTCGGCGTACCAGTTCGGAGCCAAGCGGAAATTGATAAAGCCGGGGCCGGCCACCTCGACAGAAGAAAACCAGCTTCCGTCCAGATCCAGGTTCTCCGCAAGCGCCTCGGCGATCTTGCGCGGGGCCATGTGCAGGGCGCGCGCGCCGGTCATGGCGTGGTTTGCGGCGTAGTCGCCGTTTTGGGTATCCTTCGGGATCTCCACCGTGCCGCTGAGGGAAGCGCCCTCGGGGAGCTGTCCCTTCGCTGCCGCTTTCGCGCAGGCGTCGTTCAAAAGGGCGTTGATACTGTCCTTCGCGTTCTGGATCATGTTAGCCATTGCTTCTGTCTCCTGTTTCTTGTTCTTTTACGGTCAGCCGGAAGCGGTTCCGGCTGGCAAAGGCGTGCTCCATGTCGAGCACGTAGTCGATCTCCACCTGGCCGCCGTGCTCGTTGAAGCGCTGGCGCAGGTCCCGGGTGGCCATGTGCATCGTGGCCGAGCCCACGGGGGTATCGTAGAGGAAGGCGTGCTTCTTGCCCGGCTCAAAGACCATGCGGCTCGTCACCGTGCCGTCCCGGTCCACCACCACCTTCTCCGGCGTGACCACCACGCTCGTTCTCGTGCCCTCCATGCCGGTGACCTCGGTCTCCAGATAGGTCAGGCAGGCGGTGCTGCCGTCGTAGGTGTACAGGCCGTCGGTGGAAAAGTCGATGGCTTCCTCGTCCTTTTCGTCGCAGCCGTAGAGGCTGCGGATATAGATCACAACATCTTTCATTTTTTATAACTCCATGATTGGCGCCTGTTCGGCGTGAACAGGGCCGATTTGTAAATAGGGTTCGGCAAAGGTCTCAAAGGCGCGCACGTCGCCGCTCACATAAAAGCGCCGGTCACAGCGCTCCCCGTCTGTGAGATCGTTTCGCACGAGGTAGTCGCGCAGGGCCGCGGCCCCGCAGTCGGCGGCGGACAGGAGGTTTACATCCTCGCCGAGATAATTCCGGATGGCCTCCTCGATAAAGCCGTAGTGGGTGCAGCCGAGAAGGACGGCGTCAAATTTGCGGTCTCGGACGGACACAAGGGCGCGGGCAACGCACTCCCGCACCAGAGGATCGTCCCGCCGGGTGTGGCCCGACTCGATGAGCGGCGCAAACTCCGGGCACGGCACGCCGACGATCTCCCGGCGCATGCCGCATTTTTTCCACAGGGCATCGGTAAACTCGCCGCTCCCGATACTCGCCGCGGTGGCAATGATGGCGAGGGGCCCGTCCCCCGGAACGGCTGCCATGGCGTCGAGCGCCGGGGCCAGTACGCCGAAGGCGGGGATGGGGTAGGCAGCCAGCTCTTCCTTCGCGGCGCTCGAGATGGTGCCGCAGGCGGCGAGGATGGCCTTGACGCCGAAGGAGGCAAGATAGTCCATGTCCTGCATGGCGATGCGGCGAAGCTGAGCGAGAGGCCGCGGGCCGTAGGGCATGCGTCCGGAATCCGAAAAATAGACGAAATCCTCTCCCGGCAGCATGCGCATCAGCGCGCGCAGACCGGTCAGGCCGCCCACGCCGGAATCGTATACACCGATGGGCCTTGAATCCATAACCGTTGCCTCCCCGTAAAATTTTACAATCTAATATAAACCAAACTGCCGCATATGGCAAGGAATTTTTGTATTGTTTACCTGTGGAATTGGACATGCTCTTCTGCTATAATACTTTGAGTGAAAAAAGCGGTGGAGGCGAAGGATCTATGAACATCGAACTGAGCGACAAGGAATTTCGGCGGCTGCTGGACATGGTGTATATCGGCAACTGGATCTTGAACTCCGCCCGCGGCGAGGATCGCTTTGAGGACTACGACCTCCTGCAGGAAAAGCTGTTCGCCATGGCGCCCGAGCGCGGCATGCGCTCCCTGGTGCAGCGCTGGCACGGGCATGTGTTCCCGTCCCAGGCCTATGAGGACGGCGGCATCCATGAGGCTATTGCCGACTATGAGGACGCGGTGTTCTTCAACATTCTGGCCGAAGAGCTGGCCCGGCGCGACCTGGGGCTCGAGGACTGCGAACCTGAGGACTACACCGAGCTGTCCGCCCGGATGGAGGACTATCTCGACGAGTTTGACAAAAACGGCCTGGGGTCCATCAATATCGACATCGACAACTGAACAAAACCCCTTTACCTCCCTTTGGAAAAAGGGAGGTGCCCCGAAGGGGCGGAGGGATCGATCCTTGACAAACTGCGGATCCCCCAGTCACTTCGTGACAGCCCCCTTTGCGAAAGGGGGCTTAATCCATATTATTTGCGAGGAACGACGACATGCACGATGATTTAACACGCGAAGACATCAAAAAGATGCAGGAAGAGCTGGACTACCGCCGGCTCGAGCTCATGCCCGGTCTGATCGAAGAAGTCAAACGCACCCGCGCCTTCGGAGACCTGAGCGAAAACTTTGAATACAAGGCGGCCAAGCAGGCCCAGAACAAAAACCGCAGCCGCATCCGCTATCTGGAGGGCATGATCAAGACCGCCCACGTCATCGACGACCGCTCGGCTGACGACGAGGTGGGGCTTTACGACAAGGTGGAGATCTACATCCCCGAGGACGACGAGACCGAGACCATCCAGGTGGTCTCCACCGTGCGCACCGACCCGCGCAAGGGGCTGATCAGCATGGACTCGCCCTTCGGCAAATCCGTGCTCGGCAAAAAAGTCGGGGACGTGATCACCGTCCACGTAAACGACAATTACAGCTATGAAGCCGAGATCAAGTCTATCACCAAGGGTAAGGACGACGGTTCGGTCCCGCTGCTGGGATACTGAAGGCTGACAGAAAAACGCGATGGAGCGAATCCATCGCGTTTTTTTCACTGTCATTCTTACTTGAGTGTGTTGATGTAGTCGGTCAGACCCACACGGTCATAGAAGGTTGCGGGCTTGGAAAGGATGAAGTCCGGCACTGCGCCTTCGTCGATGTCGTAGAAGGAACCGTTCTTGATGAAAGCCAGGCGATTGCAGCCGGAGGTTTGGAAGATCGTGCCCCAAGCCGTGGACATGGGCATCACGACACAGCTTCCGCCGCCGGAGGTGCGGCCGAGCAGGGTGACGGTGTTGGCGTTTTTGAACACGCAGGGCACGAGATTGCCGCAGGAGAAGCTGATGGGGCTGGTGATGCAGTAGAGATTCTTGTTCAGCAGGCCAAGGTCGCCCTCGTCGAACTGGCCGTCCCGGTTGAGGTCAACCTCATACTCGCCGATGGCCATGGCGCCGGTCATGGTGTTGGTCAAGCTGACATAGCCCTCGCCCAGGAAGGAGGAAATGGTGAAGACGGCCGTATCCGCGTCGCCGCCGCCGTTCATGCTCAGATCGAGCACGACATTCTCAATGGGGCTGCCGTCGCGCATGATCTGGGCATAGGCGCGCAGCAGGATGCCGATGGTGTCCACGTTCTCCTCGGTGGGAGCGAAGTCGTAATAATTGATGGTTGCGGGCGTGCTCTCAAAGGAATCGAAGGTGATGTATGCGGTGTTGCCGACTTCCTCATAGGCGGGCACACCGTTGGGATAAGCGGCCGAACGCGCCGCATCGTAGCGTTTCGCCTGCTGTACATAGGCGGTGCTTGCGCGGCCGGCGCCCAGTTCATTGAGCTTCTCCGTGGTATCTGCGGGGGCGATGGCAGATGCCGAAAGGAAGGCGCTGTGCTGATCGTCCATGTGGAAATTGATAAGGCGGTAGAGGGCCTCGTCCGCCTCAGCGGGGTCGGTGCTCCTGAGGCCCGCTTCCAGACCGGACTGCTTGAAGAGCGTGTCGAAGTCTGTAAAGCCGTGACTCTGCTTGAGACCATAGAGACTGTCGAGGGCAAGGCAGAGCTCGTTGTAGCCGAAGTCCGCCATGGCCTGGCTGCGCTGGGCGGGCTGGACGGAGTAGTACAGATCGCCATACGGGGTATGTGTGCCGTCACTGGCGACGAGGCCCTGATAAGGCGCGATGAAAATTGCCTCGCCGTTATAGCAAAGATTGATGTATTTCAACGAGAGGAAAAAGTCGCTCAGCGTCTGCGCGGGGACATAGATCTCCTGTCCGTCGGAGAGGATGTCGATGTCATAGTCGGAAAGCTTCAGCGTCAGAATGCTGCCGTAACGCTCGTAAGAGCTGTCGAGGCGGCGGAAGAAGGATTTGTCGCCGTCCGGGCTCGGATTGTCCGCGCTCAGAACATCAATGATCACCTTGGTGCTGTCGGGGCGCATGAAGGCGTCGAAGTCCTCAAAGGTAATGGTATCCTCGGCAGCGTCAAAGACTGCGGTGTAGCCGTCCTCCCGGGTGAGGGTGCCGGTCTCGCCGTCGATCGTGCAGGTAACATTGTAGGCCTCATTCTGTGCCAGGAGCATGGTCATCAGATCCGCCCAGTCGCTCAGGGCCAGATAGGGCACATCCGAGTCCCCGGCAAAATACACGGGGCCGGTCTGTGACATCTCGGGATCGCCCAGATAAAACGTCAGTTCCTTTTCGCTGATCTGAGGGCCGTCGGCGGAAGCGGTCTGCCCTGCGGCGCAGAGCGTCAGGAGCATGGTCAGGACAAGGAACAGAGCCATATGTGTTTTTTTCATGAATGATTACTCCTTTCTTCCTGTGCTGTAGCTTGCAAGTATTCTGAAATGGCAGGCAGAAAATCTGCCTGCCATTTCCTGTATGAATATTTTACCGCTCCTCGCGGAAATAGGCAAGGCCCAATGAGGCCGGAGGCTGGTTTTCGCGCTTGTTGCGCATGGAGGAGATGACCAGCACAACGATGGTGACCACGTAAGGCGCCATCTTGTACAGCTCCTTGACCGCGAGGTTCATGCCGGAGGGGATGTACATGTGCAGGATATACAGGCCGCCGAAGAGGAAGGAGGCCAGCACGCCCACGTTGGGCCGCCAGATCGTAAAGATGACCAGCGCGATGGCAAGCCAGCCGCGGTCGCCGAAGGCGTCGTTGGTCCAGACGCCGCAGGCGTAGTCCATTACGTAGTACAATCCGCCGAGGCCCGCGATCATGGCGCCGACGCAGGTGGAAACGTACTTATAGCGGGAGACGTTGATGCCGGCGGCGTCGGCGGTCGTGGGGCTCTCGCCCACGGCGCGCAGGTGCAGGCCCGTGCGGGTATGGTTGAGCACGTAGGCCGCCGCCAGCGCGATCACCACCGCCGCGTAAGCGAGAAAGCCGTAGTTCAGAAACAGCTTGCCGAAAGCTCCGGCGTTTTCGGCAAAGGGCAGGGTACGGCGGTAGACATTGGAGGTGTTGGTCATGATGATGGACGGCAGGCTGCTGCCCGACAGTTTGATGAGCGAGCCGCCGAAGAAGTTGCCGAAGCCCACGCCGAAGGTGGTGAGGGCCAGACCGGTGACGTTCTGGTTTGCCCGCAGGGTAACGGTGAGGAAGCAGTAGAGAAGGCCCATCAGGAGGCTCCCCAGCAGGCAGCAGCCGAGGGGGATCAGAAGTGTCAGGGCGGTGTTCATATCCTGGGCGGACTTGCCCGCCTCATAGTAGAAGGAGCCGATCACGCCGCTGATGCCGCCGACATACATGATGCCGGGGATGCCGAGGTTCAGGTTGCCGGACTTTTCGGTGAGGGTCTCGCCGGTGCTGCCCAGCAGCAGCGGGATGCCCTGCACGACGGCACGGGGGATAAAGGATACAAAATCAAACATGGCTTAACCCTCCTTTCCCGCGCCGCGGGTGAGCTTGATCTCGTAGTTGATGAAAAACTCGCTGCCGATGATGCAGAAGAGGATGATGCCGGTGAGGATATCGCCGAAGCTGCGGTTGAGGCCGAACTTGGTGGCGATCTCGCCTGCGCCGCGGCCGAGGAACACCAGCAGGAAGCTCGTGAAGATCATGCCGATGGGATTGAACTTGGCAAGCCAGGAGACCATGACGGCGGTGAAGCCGCGCCCGTCCACGATGGTGGTGGTGAGGGTGTGGTTGGTGCTGCCGACAAGCAGCAGGCCGGCCAGGCCGCAGATTGCGCCGGAGAGGAGCATGGTGCGGATGATGACCTTTTCCACCTTGATGCCCACATAGCGCGCGGTGCGCTCGGATTCGCCCACGACGGCGATCTCATAGCCGTGCTTGGAGTAGTTGAGGTAGATGTACACCAGCACGCACACCACCGCCACGACCAGCACGTTCAGCAGGTATTTCTGGCTCGGGAACTGCGGCAGCCAGCCGATCTGCGTGTTGGGGTTGATGATGCCGATGGTGCCGGAGCCTTTGGGACTCTCCCACACGACACAGTAGTAGGCCACAAGCTGGGTGGCCACATAGTTCATCATAAGGGTGAAGAGGGTCTCGTTGGTGTTGAACTTTGCCTTGAAGAAGGCGGGGATCCCGGCCCAGATCGCGCCGGCGAGCAGGCTTGTGATGATCATGCAGAGGATGACGGCCCAGTTGGGGAGCTTGTTTGCCAGCGTGATCATGCAGGCCGCCGAGGCAAGGCCGCCGATCAGGGCCTGCCCTTCCGCGCCGAGGTTCCAGCAGCGCATGCGGAAAGCGGGCGTCACCGCCAGCGACACGCACAGCAGCATCGCGATATTCTGCATCAGCACCCAGAACTTTCTGGTGGTGCCGAAGGAGCCCTTCCAGATGGCCGCATAGACGGCGAAGGGATCTTCGCCGGTGACAAGGCTGGTGATGATGCCGTTGAGCACCAGGGCCAGCAGCAATGCCGCGCCCCGGATGGCCCAGGTCTTGTACCAGGGCAGCGCCGGGCGCTTGGAGACATGGAACAGCGGCGTTTTGGTTTTCTTATTCATCGGCTTTTCCTCCGAGCTTCGTCATCATCATGCCGACATCGCGCTTCTTCGCGCCGCGGCCCGGCACAATACCGGAGACCTTGCCTCCGCACAGCACCAGGATACGGTCTGCCAGCTCCAGCAGCACGTCCAGATCCTCGCCCACGTAGATGACGGCGACGCCCTGCTTCTTCTGGCGGTTGATAAGGTCGTAAATGGTGTAGGAGGAGTTGATGTCCAGACCGCGCACGGCATAGGCCGTCAGCAGCACGGTGGGGGCATTGGCGATCTCGCGGCCCACCAGCACCTTCTGCACGTTGCCGCCGGAGAGGCGGCGCACCGGGGTGGTGATGCCGGGAGTGGAGACCTCCAGCTCCTGTACCACGGTCTCTGCCAGCTTCTTGGGCGTGCGGCGGTCGGTAAAGAGGGAGCGGCCCCGTCTGAAGGAGCGGAGCATCATGTTGTCAGAGAGGTCCATGTTCCCGACCAGGCCCATGCCCAGGCGGTCTTCGGGAACGAAGGACAGCGCCACGCCCATCTCGGCGATGCGCAGGGGATCCTTGCCGATGATCTCTTCCCGGCTGCCGTCATCTTCAATGTATTCGATGCTGCCCTTCTCCACCGGCTGGAGACCCGCGATGGCTTCCAGCAGCTCCTTCTGGCCGCAGCCGGAGATGCCCGCGATGCCCAGGATCTCGCCGGAATTGGCGGTAAAGCTCACGTCGTCCAGCTTCAAAACGCCGTCCATGCTGCGCACGGTGAGGCCCTTGACCTCGATGCGGGGCCTGGGATCAACGGGATCGGGCCGCTCGATGTTCAGCGTGACCGGGTGGCCCACCATCATGTTGGTCATTTCCTGGGCGTTGGTGGTCTTCGTCGGCATGTCGCCGATGAACTGGCCGTGGCGCAGAACGGCGACGCGGTCGGACAGGGATTCCACCTCGTGCATCTTGTGGGTGATGATGACGATGGCCTTGCCGTCGTCGCGCATGTTGCGCAGCACCGCAAAGAGTTTGTCCGTCTCCTGCGGCGTCAGCACGGCGGTAGGCTCGTCGAGGATGAGGATGTCCGCTCCGCGGTAGAGGACCTTGACGATCTCTACGGTCTGCTTCTGGGAAACCGACATGTCGTAGATCTTCTGCTCGGGGTCGACCTCGAAGCCGTAGGTGTCGCAGATCTCCTTGATCTTCCGGGAGGCGGTCTTGAGATCCAGCTTCCCCGGCAGGCCGAGGACAATGTTTTCGGCGGCGGAGAGCACGTCCACGAGCTTAAAGTGCTGATGGATCATGCCGATGCCGAGGGCAAAGGCGTCCTTCGGGGAGCGGATGACCACGGGTCTGCCATCGATGGCGATCTCGCCCTCGTCCGGGAAATAGATGCCCGAGAGCATGTTCATGAGGGTGGTCTTGCCGGAGCCGTTTTCACCCAGCAGGGCCAGGATCTCGCCCCGGTAGATGTTGAGCCAGACCTTGTCGTTGGCAAGGGTCGGCCCGAAGCGCTTGGTGATGTTGCGCATGGTAACAGCGGCGATCTTGTTGTCCATAGTGTACTCCTTAAATGACAAAACGCCCTGCCTGGCCGTGGATTGCGGCCCCGGAGGGCGGGAGTGATTTCCTCTGCGCGGCACAGGGCAACGCGGTGTATGCGCTGCGCTGCCCTGTACGGCGCGGTGAAAAGATGCGTTTTGGGAACTCCCGGCCGAGACCGGGAGTTCCCATATGAGAGGAAAAGATGTACTTACGCGTCGATGTTGGTGATGCCGTCGATGTCGATGTCGAAGTAAGGCGCAGAGCGGTATTCGGACTCGTGGAAGTAACCGTCGGCAATGACGTTGGTCTCGGGCTGGAAGTCGCCCATGTCGTCGACGTCGGCCAGGTACTCGGTGAGGGTCTCGCCGCCGACAGTCCAGGTGGCGGTATCGAAGACCTTGAGTTCGCCGGAGGCAAGCTTGGCCTCAACCTCGGCCAGCTTCTCAGCGGTGCCGGCAGCGGCGGCAGCCTCGTTGAGCTCGGTCATCTTGACAGAGCCGGTGGCCAGGGTGCCGGTCCAGTCGGCCTCAATGGCCTCGCCGTTCATAACGCAGCTCATGGCATGCTCCATGTAGGGAGCCCAGTCGATGCGGGAGGCGACGATGAAGGTGTTGGGGCAGGCGTCAGCGGCGGAGCCGTTGTAGAACACGAAGGGGATGGAGTTGGCCTCGCACTCGGTGGGAGCGCCCATGGAGTCGGCATGCTCGGAGATCAGGACGCAGCCGTTGGCGATGAGCTTGGTGGCGCCTTCCTTCTCAAGGGTAGGATCGTACCAGGAGTTGGTGAAGGTGACTTCCATGGTGGCGGAGGGGCAGACGTAGCGGACGCCGAGGAAGAAGGAGGTGTAACCGGACTTCACTTCGGCATAGGGGTAAGCGCCGATGTAGCCGACCTTGGCCTGGTCTGCGGTAATGGTGCCGGCCTCGATCATCTCGTTGAGCTTCATGCCGGCGGCGACACCGCCGAGGAAGCGGCCTTCATAGATGGAGGCGAAACCGTTGTGGTAGTTGGCAAGACCCGCGGTGTGGGCCTGGGTGCCGGTGGCGTGGCAGAACTGGACCTCGGGGTACTCCTTGGCAACCTGGATGAGGAAGGGCTCGTGGCCGAAGGAATCGGCGAAGATGAAGTTGCAGCCCTCGTCGATGAGCTCCTCGGCGGCGTCAGCGCATTCCTGACCCTCGGGGATGCCGGTCTTGAGCAGGTACTCAACGCCCAGCTTCTCGCAGGCTTCCTTGGCAGCGTTGATGAAGTTGAGGTCATAGGTGGAGTTCTCGTCATGCAGGAAGATGAAGCCGGCCTTGACAGGGGTCTCGGCGGAGGCGGCGGGAGCGGCAACAGCGGCGAGAGCGAAGATCATGGTCAGAGCAACGAGCAGAGAAAGGATCTTTTTCATGTTCAGTCTCCTTGTAAAAAAGTTTTCGGGCCTGCGCCCGGTGGATTCGGGGAAATGGCGCCGCCATGAAAAGAGCACACAAATCCTTTCATGGCAGCGTCGACGCGAGAATAAAAAAGGCACTGGCGCGGACGATCGGCGCCCGGTACCAATGCAAACTATACCAAAGGGCTGAAAAAACCGCCCTGTTGGGTACTTCGATAGTCCGGTCATTTACGGCGTCCGGGTAGAAACTTCAAATCCATATCATTTGTTATATATCGAAACGATATCGAATTGTAACGCTTAGGATGGTAATAAAATAGCAGTCTTTTCGTCAAAAGTCAACTGTCTTTCTTGTATGAACTCGCCAGAATCGAAAAGGGAATTTTGGCAAATCTGCACAAAATTCCCTTTTTTGGAAAAATCCGCAAAGCCTTGCGGGGCAATCGTTTCAGGTTTTTGAACTGTTTTTATCCGAACACGATCCCCGTGTCGTCCATCCGTACGATCCGCGCCAGGGATTCGACCCGCACGCCCATCTCCCGGAGCCTGTCGCCGCCGCCCTGAAACTTCTTTTCGATGGCGGCCCCGGCGCCAGCCAACGTCGCGCCCGCCTGCCCGACCAGATCCTTAAGACCCACGAAGGCCGCGCCGGTGGCAAGGAAATCGTCGATCAGCAGCACGCGGTCGCCTTCCTTCAAATAATCCTTCGACACAACGACGGTGTTGGTGTTGCCGTGGGTAAAGGAGGGGACTTCGGTCTGGTAGAGATTGTCGGAGATGTTCTTTGTTTTGCTCTTTTTGGCAAAGACCACCGGGCACTGAAACTCCAGGCCCACAAGGATCGCCATGGCGATGCCGCTGGCCTCGATGGTGAGGATCTTGTTGACGCCGTCGGCTTCAAACAGGCGGTGCCACTCCTTTGCCATGGCCTGCAGGAGCATGGGGTCCATCTGGTGATTGAGGAAATTGTCGACCTTCAGAATGCCGCCCGGCAGCAGTCTGCCGTCGGAAAGGATGCGCTGCTCCAGAAGCTCCATTTATATATCCTCCTCAGCAAACCGTGTTTGCAATCGAAATCACTTGTGGTACAGCTTCTTCGCCTGGTACTTCGGCTCGAAGCTGATGTTGACGCCGAGCTTTTTGAAGAGATCCTCGTCCACATGGGAGAGGATGACGGTGGAGTGTGCCTCCGCGCCCTTGAGCTTGGCAAGCTGGTCGATGGCGAGATCCGCCATGGGATTCGTCACCGCGCAGATGGTCAGCGCGATCAGCAGCTCGTCCGTGTGCAGGCGGGGGTTGTGGTTGCCCAGGTGCTCCACCTTCAGATGCTGGATGGGCTTGATGACGCCGGGGGCGATGAGGGGCAGCTTCTTGTCGATGCCGGCCAGGGCCTTGAGGGCATTGATGAGCGCGGCGGACGACGCGCCCAAAAGCGACGTGGTCTTGCCGGTGACGATGCGCCCGTCGTTTAATTCGATGGCGACCGCCGGGCCGTCGGTGGCCTCGGCCTTGTCCAGCGCCGCCCTGACCACCGGGCGATCGGCGGAGCTGATGTTGAGGGAGTTCATGATGAGCTCGATCTTGCGCATCTCGCTCGGTTCGCCGAGGCCCTTGCGGGCGGCTACCGCGGCGGCGTACCAGCGGCGGATGATTTCCTGCTTTGAAGCCTCGCAGCAGACCTCATCGTCCGAAATGCAGAAGCCCACCATGTTCACGCCCATGTCCGTGGGGCTCTTGTAGGGGCACTCGCCGTAGATGGATTTGAAGATGGCCTGCAGGACCGGGTAGATCTCCACGTCGCGGTTGTAGTTGACGGTGGTCTCACCATAGGCCTCGAGGTGGTAGGGGTCGATCATGTTCACGTCGTCGAGGTCCGCGGTGGCAGCTTCGTAGGCGAGGTTCACCGGGTGCTTGAGAGGCAGGTTCCAGACCGGGAAGGTCTCGAACTTGGCATAGCCCGCGTTGATGCCGCGCTTGTGCTCATGGTAGAGCTGGCTCAGGCATGTGGCCATCTTGCCGCTGCCGGGGCCGGGGGCGGTGACGACGATGAGGCTGCGCTCGGTCTCGACGTAGTCATTCTTTCCGAAGCCCTCGTCCGAGACGATGAGGGGGACGTTGGCGGGGTAGTCGGGGATGATGTAGTGGACATAGGTGCGCACGCCCAGGGCCTCCAGGCGTTTGCGGAAAGCGTCGGCAATGGCCTGGCCGCGGTAGTGGGTGATGACCACGGAGCCGATGTAGAGCCCGATGCCGCGGAAGGCGTCGATGAGGCGGAGGGTATCGTCCTCGTAGGTGATGCCGAGGTCGCCTCTTCTCTTGGAGCGCTCGATATCGTCGGCGGAGATGGCGATGACGATTTCGGCCTCGTCCTTCATTTCCAGAAGCATGCGCACTTTGCTGTCCGGCTCAAAGCCCGGCAGCACGCGGGAGGCGTGGTAATCGTCAAAGAGCTTGCCGCCGAATTCCAGGTACAGCTTGCCGCCGAACTTGCTGATGCGGTCGCGGATTTTCTGAGATTGGAGCTTCAAATACTTTTCGTTGTCAAAGCCGATGCTGTTCATAGTTGTCACTCCCCGGAACAATTCAATTAACGACCGATATTTTACCACAGCAGACGCCCGAGGGCAAGATGACAGATTTAGACTTTTTTTATTCATATTCTTGTGCTATAGTACAGACTGAATAAGTGTGGAGTCAAGAGTGTGGAGTTATTATGTCCCTTTCGGGAACAGCCTGTTAACTCCAAACTCCTCACTCCAAACTTCAAACTGATAAAACCGCAGCTCTTGCAGAAAGGTTACGACATACATGGGACTGTTTGACAAATTATTCGGCACGTATTCCGATCGGGAATTAAAGCGCATCACCCCCATCGCGGATAAAATTGAGGCGCTCAGTGACAAGACGGCCGCCCTGACGGACGAGCAGCTTCGCGCAAAGACGGACGAATTCAAGCAGAGACTCCAAAACGGCGAGTCGCTGGACGATCTGCTGCCCGAGGCCTTCGCGGTCGCGCGCGAGGCAAGCTGGCGCGTGCTTGGCATGCGCCCCTTCCGCGTCCAGCTCATCGGCGGCATCGTGCTGCACCAGGGCCGCATCGCCGAGATGAAGACCGGCGAAGGCAAGACCCTCGTCGCGGTCCTGCCCGCCTACCTCAACGCCCTGACCGGCGAGGGGGTACATATCGTCACGGTCAACGATTACCTCGCCAGGCGCGACAGCGAGTGGATGGGCAAGGTGCACCGCTTCCTCGGCCTCACCGTGGGCCTCATCGTCCACGGCCTTACAAACGACGAGCGCCGCGAGGCCTACAACTGCGACATCACTTACGGCACCAACAACGAGATGGGCTTTGACTACCTGCGCGACAACATGGCCCTGTATAAAAGCGACATGGTCCAGCGCGGCCATGCCTTCGCCATCGTCGACGAGGTGGACTCCATCCTCATCGATGAGGCCCGTACCCCGCTCATCATCTCCGGCCAGGGTGACGAGAGCACCGACCTCTACCGCCAGGCGGACGATTTTGTGTCGCGGCTGAAAAAGATCGTATACGCCTCCGTCGACGAGAAGGAAGAGGAGAGCGAGGATCTGGACGCCGACTATGTGGTCGACGAAAAGGCCCGCAGCGCAACCCTCACCGCCCGCGGCATCGCCAAGGCCGAGCGCGCCTTCGGCCTTGAAAATCTGGCCGACATGGAAAACGCGACGCTTGCCCACCACATCAACCAGGCCCTCAAGGCCCACGGCATCATGAAGCGGGACATCGACTACATCGTCAAGGACGGCGAGATCATCATCGTCGACGAGTTCACCGGCCGCCTCATGCTGGGCAGGCGCTACTCCGAGGGCCTTCATCAGGCCATCGAAGCCAAGGAACATGTGGACGTGCAGCAGGAGAACAAGACGCTGGCGACCATCACCTTCCAGAACTACTTCCGCCTCTACGGCAAGCTCTCCGGCATGACCGGCACCGCCGCCACCGAGGCCGAGGAGTTCGGCGCCATCTACAAGCTGGACATCATCGAGATCCCCACCAACAAGCCTGTCATCCGCCAGGATCACCCGGACGTGGTGTTCAAAAATGACAGCGGCAAAAACCGCGCCATCGTCGAGCAGATCGTGGCCTGCCACGAAAAGGGCCAGCCCGTGCTGGTGGGTACCGTGTCCATCGAGAAGAGCGAGTATATCTCTTCCTTATTAAAAAGGAAGGGCATCCCCCATACGGTTCTGAATGCCAAGTACCATGAGAAGGAAGCCGAGATCGTAGCCCAGGCGGGCAAGCTCGGCGCCGTCACCATCGCCACCAACATGGCCGGCCGCGGCACCGACATCACCCTCGGCGGCAACGCGGAGTTTCTGTCCAAGGCCGACCTGAGAAAGGCGGGCTTTGAGGAGGACGTGATCGCCGAGGCCACCGGCTTTGCCGAGACCGAGGACGAGAACATTCTCGCTGCGCGCCGGATGTTCCGCGAGCGCATGGAGGCCCATAAGAAGGACACCGATGCCGAGGCCGAAAAAGTCAAGGCGGTGGGCGGCCTGTTCATTCTGGGCACCGAGCGGCACGAGTCGCGCCGTATCGACAACCAGCTCCGCGGCCGCGCCGGCCGTCAGGGCGACCCGGGCGAGAGCCGCTTCTACCTCGCCATGACGGACGACGTCATGAGGCTATTCGGCTCCGAGAGGGTCATGAACATGATGGAGACCCTCAAGGTCGACGAGGACACGCCGCTGGACGCCAAGATGCTCTCCGGCGCCATCGAGCAGGCCCAGAAGACGGTGGAAAGCCGCAACTTCCAGACCCGTAAATCCGTGCTGGAATACGACGACGTCATGAACCAGCAGCGCGAAATCATCTACGGCGAGCGCCGCAAGGTCCTCGACGGCGAGGATATCCGCACCCAGATCATGAGCATGATCTCCGAGTACATCTCTTCTACCGTAAACGACGCCCTCTCGGGCACCGCCTGCGAGGATCAAGGCCAGCTCGACGACGCGCTGTCTCCCTTTGAGCGGCTGTTCATGCCCCGCGGCATGTTTAAGCTTTCGCAGTTCGGCGGCTCGGTCAAGCCGGACAAGCTCGCCGCCGCCGTGCAGGCCCTGGCCGAAAAGGTCTACGCCGCGCGCGAGGAGGCCTTCGGCGTCGCCCCCAACGGCGCGCCGCTCATGCGTGAGCTCGAGCGCGTGATCATGCTGCGCGTGGTGGACGAGTACTGGATGGATCACATCGACGCCATGGACGAGCTCAAGCGCGGCATCGGTCTGAGGGGCTACGGTTCCACAAAGCCCATCGACGCCTATAAGCAGGAGGGCTTTGACATGTTCGAGGCCATGGTCCACGGCATCCGCGAGGAGACCGTGCGCCGCCTCTTCACCGTGCGCATCCGCCGGGAGGCGCCCATCGAGCGCAAGGCGGTCGCCAAAAACGCCGCCGCGAACGTCGGGGGCGAGCCGGTCAAGAAGCAGCCCGTCAAGAAGCTCCCCAAGCCCGGCCGCAACGATCCCTGCCCCTGCGGCAAGATGAAGGCCGACGGCAGCAGAAGGCTCAAGTACAAAGAGTGCTGCGGCAGAAACGAGAAGTAAGGGACACGGATTGCCACGCCAGTGTTGCGCACTGGCTCGCAATGACAGGGTGGGAGGTCTCGGAATGTATGTTTACATCCTTGCAAACGATACGAATGTATGCCTTTATACCGGTGTAACCAATGACCTTGTCCGGCGGCTCTATGAGCATAAAAACAATCTCGACCCCAAAAGCTTCACAGCACAATATCACATCCATAAGCTTGTGTATTTTGAAGATACTTTGGATTCATATACCGCAATTACAAGAGAAAAGCAAATCAAAGGCTGGAGCAGGAAACGGAAAAACAAGCTGATTGAGAATATGAATCCGCAATGGAGAGACCTGTCGGAAGAATGGTAAGAAGAAACCAGCCTCCCCACTTCGTCATTGCGAACCAGTGACCGATGTCACTGGTGTGGCAATCCGTAACTCCCAGCGGCCAGTTTAGAGTTTGCATGATCCAAGGGCCTCCGGCGGGCGGATTGCCGCGTCGCTTCGCTCCTCGCAATGACAGGCTTTAAGTTATCATCGTATTTCTATATCTGTATCTAAAACAGGAAAAGAGAGAAAGATTAATATGTATATCCGCAAGTTCACAATTGTATTATGGGCTCTTCTGACGGTGTTTCTCATTGTTCTTTCGTTTTTCATTGGTCAACTCACCGCTTCTGCGGGAAATAAGAACAGCGTTCCCAAAAACCGTGAACAAATAGTTTCAAATGTCGTTGTGAGTGAGAATAGACATACTGCAAAAGCGGCATATGAAGCGGGATGGAATGCCTGCATGCGTTGTTGGGGGATTACCAGCTCAGAAGGCCTTGACTATGAAAATGCGACTTGCTTATATGAAACACAGCAAAAAACTATTGTAGCTTTTTCAGGTGGGGAAGGTTATGACACTGTTGAGGTTCTTATCTCTGCATTATATAGGGATCAAGACCTGGATTCTGATACTGCTAAGAAAGTATTCAACACTGGTTTTCGCGATTGTATGCATAAATGGTCTATATCATACGCATATTCTTCACGTAAACACATAGATGATATAACATATGGTTTTAATAGTTGGTATTAAAACAACATAGAATAGCGGAAAACTTTCCCCCCGCTTGTCATTGCGAACCAGTGCGCACACTGGTGTACCAATCCGTGTCTCCCTGCGGCCAGCTTATCATCTGCAAAATCTAAAGGGCCTCCGGCGGGCGGATTGCCACGTCGCTGCGCTCCTCGCAATGACAAGACAAAACGTTTCAACGGATTCGCCTTATAGAGTCTGGAACAGACATCGTGCCGCCAAGGGTGTCGGCCTATACAGAATAACAACGTATTGAGGACAAACCATGTTCATTGAAGAAAACGAAAACGGCCTGATCTACATGCGCAGCGATATCATCGGGGCAAAGCACGCCTTTACCACGCGCTTCGGCGGAGTGAGCGGGGGCGAGTTTGCCGCGCTCAACCTCGGCTCCAACCGGGGCGACGATCCGGAGGCGGTGCGGGAAAACTACCGCCGGGTCTGTGCTCTGTTCGGCGTGGGGGAAAACGACGCCTGCGTCACAAACCAGGTACATAAAACCGATGTGCGCATCGTCACGGAGGCAGATAAGCATATCTGCCTCGGCCCGACCCCCTATGAGGCGGACGGGATCGTCACGGCGGAACAGGGCCTGCCCATCTTCTGCTTCATCGCCGACTGTGTGCCGGTGCTGCTCTGGGATGCGAACAATCGCGCCGCCGGTGCCGTGCACTGCGGCTGGCGCAGCGCGGTGGGGGACATCCTGAAAAACGCCGTGGACGCGATGGTCTCCCTCGGCGCTGAAGTGCAGGACATCCGCGCGGCTATCGGCCCCTCCATCGGCGCCTGCTGCTTTGAGACCGACGACGATGTGCCCGACGCCATTACCGTCTGGCTCTCCGGCGAAACGGAAGGACTCTTTGTCCGCCGGGCGGACGGAAAGACCATGGTCGACCTGCGCCTTTCCAATGCCCGCCGCCTGCTTCAGCTCGGCGTGCCGGTGCAGAATATTGACCTGAGTGACGAGTGCACCTTCTGCAGCCACGACAAATACTGGTCCCATCGCTATACAAAGGGCAAACGCGGCAGTCAGGCTGCCGTCATCATGCTTTGAGGACACGCCATGAAACGAAGACTCCTGTGTTTTCTGCTCGCGGCGTCGATGCTGCTGCTCACGGGCTGCGGCGGACGCGCCGCCTCCGACCCCAACGCGGGCATCCCCGAGTCCACCAGGGGCAAGGATGTCACCCGCGCCAGGGCCGCCGACAACCACTTCTCCTTAAACTACAATGAGGACTTCAGCCTCAACCCCATCCTCGCTACCAACCACTCAAACCAGCTTCTCTGCGATCTGGTGTATGAGAACATGGTGGAGCTGGACGACAATTTTGAGGTTGTCCCCAACGTGCTGGACGCGGGCCTTCCCAACGACACCGCCACTTACTGGACCTTCACCATCAATCCGGGCCACGTCTTCCACGACGGCACCCCCGTCACCGGACAGGACATCCGCTACTCCCTCGAGCGCGCGGTGGCGACCCAGGACCGCTTCCGGGGCCGCTTTGCCAGCTACCAGGGCTCGGGTTACGACGAGAACCACTTCTACGTCACGCTCGGTATCGGGGACACCCAGTTTGCCAAGCTCCTGAACATTCCCATCATCAAGTCCGGCACCATGGACGACAAGCCCCCCATGGGCTCCGGGCCCTACGACTACGGCGACTTCGGCAAAACGCTGGAGGCCTACGAGGGCTATCCGGGCTATGACGATCTCCCCATCAAGACCATCCATCTGGTGAGCTATTCCACCGCTGACGAGATCCTTTCAAACTTTGAGGACGGCGTCATCGACGCGGTCACCAATGACCCCTCCAGCTACACCAATATCGGCTATTCCTCCTCCAACGAGATCCGCAACTTCAATACCACAAATCTCCACTATATCATGTTCAACGAGGAGGGGCTGATCGCCCGTTACAGCGGCTTCCGGCAGGCGATGGTCTACGCCTTCGACCGCGTAAACTGGGCCGAGAACCTCATGCACGGCAACGCCGTCGCAGCAGCTGTGCCCATGCACCCGGCCTGCGCCGACTACCCGGCGGAGTACGCCTCCCAGCTTTCCTACGACGTCGACACCTGCCGTATCGTGCTGGAAAACGCGGGCATCCGCGACTATGACGACGACGGGATGCTCGAATATATGTCCGGCACGGCGCAGGACATTGACGTGAATTTCATTGTCTGCTCCGACTCCAGCGCCAAGAGCGGCGTAGCGCGCCGCTTTGCCGAGGATATGGCGTCCATCGGCCTCAAGGTCACCGTGCGGGAGCTCACCTGGGACGAGTACCTGACCGCGCTGGAAGAAGGGGACTTTGACATGTACTACGGCGAGGTGAAGCTGCGCAACAACTTTGACCTCACCGAGCTTCTCGACCCCGACTCAAGTCTCAACTACTCCCGCAGCATCGACACCGGCTATGTGGCCATGATCAACAACTACCTCTCATGCTCGGCATCCCAGCGCTCGGCCGTGTATCAGCAGCTCTGCGAGTACATCAACACCAATGGCGCCCTCATCTCCATCGGCTTTGAGGACCAGCAGCTCATCGTCCACCGCGGCGTTATCCGCGGATTGAACCCGAACCTTGGCAACCCGTTCTTCGATTTTCAGAACTGGGAGATCATGCTGGAATAAAGCAGATCCGCAGATTCGCCGCGGTGCCTGATTGTATTGCTTTTCGCTCCGCGAAAAGTCGGCGGCGTCATCCGCGGATTGAACCCGAACCTTGGCAACCCGTTCTTCGATTTTCAGAACTGGGAGATTATGCTGGAGTGATTCAATTGCGAACACGGTTCGCAATTGAGCTGCTCGCGCTTATCGCAATGCGGCTTGCGGGAGACGCCGCATTTTGGTCGGCGCGAGGGTTCGCCTTGCTCACCTGAGGTGTTTTTGACGGGGCAAAGCTCCGCCAAAAACAGATTGTATTTATTTCGCTTACGCGAAACCCCTGCGGGGTGCCATCAAATTATCAAACATAAGGGAGAGATTAACATGACAGACAGAGAACTCCTGTCCAGGGCAAAGGCGGCGTCTCTGAACGCCTACGTCCCCTATTCCCGCTTCGCCGTGGGCGCCGCGCTCGAGTGCACGGACGGCACGGTCTTCACCGGCTGCAATGTGGAAAACGCCGCCCTCGGCAGCACCATCTGCGCCGAGCGCACCGCGTGCTGCAAGGCTGTGAGCGAAGGGCACCGCGAATTTCGCCGCATCGCCATCTACGCCGACAGTGAAAACTGGTGCACCCCCTGCGGCGCGTGCCGCCAGTTTCTGGCCGAGTTTTCCCCCGACATGGAGGTGCTGTGCGCCAAGGCCGGCGACCGCTACGTCAGCTACAAGCTCTCGGAGCTGCTGCCCCACACCTTCAACTATTGATCAGAAAAAAGACGAAGCCCCCGGCGGACGCAGACATGCGCACGCCGGGGACTTCGCATATTATCAGGCTTTTCCCTGCCGGAGTTTTCGTCTTCTTCGGTTGATATAGCGCTCAAGCTCGCCGCTGTTTAAAAACTCCGCCAGCACATACTGCTCGAAAACCGGGACGGCACAGGAGTAAAAACCGAGCTTTTTCTGCCACGCCTCCTGAAGCCCCTCCGGCAGCACCAGGTAAGCCGTGCGCATGGAGGGCGCAAAGCTGCGGGAGAAGGTGTTGAGATACAATACCCGCTCGGGGGCCAGGGAGCAGATGGTCTCGATCTGGCGTGTCACCGAGGCAAGCTCGGAATCGTAATCGTCCTCCACGATGTAGCTGCCGCGTTCACGCGCCCAGGAAGCGTATTCGCGCCGCTTGGAAGCCGAGGCGGTGACGCGGCTGGGATAGCTGTTGAAGGGCGTGACGTGCAGAACCTTCGCCTCACACATTTCCAGCGCCCGGGAGACAATGCCGTCGGCACCCATGGGAAGGCCGAAGCAGCCGGTTCCGTTCGCCTCGTACACCTGACGGATGCGGGCGTAGCAGGGGTCCTCCAGCGCAATGACGGAATCGTTTCCGAAAAACTGCGCAATGAGTGCATAGAGGTATTCCGCGCCCGCGCCCACCAGAATGCGCTCAGGGGAGACGCTGAGGCCCCGTGAGCGCGCGATGTAGGCCGCGATAGCCCCGCGCAGCTCCGGCACCCCGGCGCCGGGACTGCGCTCGAGGATGCGGCGGTCATATTCCGAGAGAACCCGGCGCATGGTCTTGGCCAGCACCGAGAAGGGGAAATCCGCCGGGGCGCTGAGCGGCGGCGCTGCCGGTTGCGGGGCAGGCAGGGGCTTCTCGCTGCCGGCCGTGCCGCCGAAGAGCGCGTAGTAACCCGAGCGCTCGCGCGCCTCCACATAGCCCTCGTCCACCAGCAGATCGAGCGCGTGTTCCACGGTTACAAGGCTCACGCCCAGCTCGCCCGCGAGCAGGCGCTTGGACGGCAGCTTTGTCCCCCGCGGGATCTCACCGGAGAGAATATCGTCGCGGAGCTGTTCATAGATCTGTATATAGGCGCTCTTATGCGCCGCCCGATCGAGTTGGTATTTCATCTGGTCTTATAAAAAACTCCTTAACTGGCAATATACACAAGCTCAGTTTCTGATTATAATGCAGCCATACCAAAAGTCAAGGGGTTGGTTCTCGGTGAAAGAAAGCAAGATCCGCACAAAGGATTTGACTGTGACGGCGCTGCTGATGGCGCTGAACATCATCATGAGCACAAGCGTGCTGTCCGTGCCGGTCCCCGGCGGGCACATGTACCTAAACGACGTCATCATCGTGACGGCGGCGATTTTGCTCGAGCCGTTCTTCGCCTTTCTGGTGGGCGGGGTCGGCGCCTTCATCGGCGACATGCTCTTTTACCCCGCGCCCATGTTCGTCTCGCTCGTCGTGCACGGGGCACAGGCCGTGATCATCTCCCTCTTTGTGCATAAGTTTATGAGGGAAAAGCCTTTCCCGGCATCCGTCATCGGCACGTTGATCGGCTGGGTCGTGACCTTCACGGGCTACAGCCTGGGCCGCGCCTTTATCTACAGCACCCCCGCCTACGCCGTCGCGAAGCTCCCGTTTCAGATCCTGCAGACGGCGGTGGGCTCGGCGATTGCGCTCTTTCTCTGCTGGGGCGCGCCGCATCTTGTGCGGCTCTATCAGAGGGAGTTTGGGAAAGAATAAACCGCACAGCGCGTATAATGACCGCAAATCCCCGGCGAACATTCGCCGGGGATTTCTCTTTTCCCTTGCGCGGCAATTGTACAAATGTTATATTCATATAGAAGGCGTTTGCCTGACGACAGGAGCAGGAAACGCATCCATCCGGGGCACATCACCAGGGAGATTTGCAGGGACAGGGAGATGAAACATGGATAAGGGACAAAAGGTGCTTTTTGCCATGTACAAAGGGAAACCTTCCGACGAAGTCAAGGTCTCAGCGGAGGATCTGGCAGTCGCAAAAGCGGAAGGATACCTCTTTGACTACCCCAAATATGAAAGTCATGCGGATACCCTCGACAGGCTGAAAGGCACCCTTGCGCAGATTGATCCGAAGGCTGTCGCCGACGCCTTTCTTTTCAGCCTGTCAACACGCAGGCTTGAATACCGTTCCGCCCTCGGCAGCTATTACTTTGCAAAGGCGATCCCCGCGCATGAGTTCATGAACAGCCACAACGAAACGCTCGCTGCCGCAGCCCGTCACTGTTATCTTTGCGGATGGCAGGCATGGAAGGATGAGCCGAATTCTTTTGACCTGCGTTACGGTCTGAACTTTAAAAACTATAAGAGATACAAATATGGCGGCAATCCGATCGGGATTCTCAGCATCATGGACGCGCTATTTGATCTTGAGCAGTTTCTGAAGCTGCCGGCGGTGACTCCCACGGAAGACGACACGCGAATTTTCAAACAGATTTTGTCCTGCGTCGATCTTCTGAATGCTTCGGACAAAGCGGGCAAGCTCAGAGAGGCAATCCTGAAAGCGAAAGCGTTCCGGTGCAATAAAGACGAAGTGTCTGTCTTGTTGGGAGAGCTGGGGATCTGCGGCATCCTTGCGGGCAAAGCGTATCCGGCTCTCGACGAATACTTTGCAAATGAATATGAAAGAGACCCGGCTGAGTACAAAAACGATTTTGCTTATCCCGTCAACAGATGGCGCGCAGGGGACGGGATCAATACCGAAAAGCTGAAAGAAGTGTTTGGGGACAGGCTGTTTCCCTGAACGCAAAAAACAGAGAGGCCAAATTTGGCCTCTCTGTTTTACGATTTGTTTTGAATGTTTAGTGGACGCTGCCGTCGGAGTAGACACGCACGCCGTTGATGATCACGTAGTCGGGCTCGAAATTGTACTTGTTCAGGTCGTAGACACGGGAACCGTCAGCCAGGACATAGTCGGGAGCGAAATCCTCATCGTAATCGGGGATGGAATAGACGCGGGAGCCGTCGGGCAGGATGTAATCG